>QMQZ01000049.1 GCA_003649145.1 Thermoproteota archaeon | reverse complement strand
TTCTTCGGCTTTCTCCATTAGTTTTTGGACGTTTACGTCTATGCCGGAGATTTTACTGAATGCTTTTAGTGTTGAGGCTGCTGCTGCAGGGTCTGGGAATTCCATGAATGACTCTGCTAGTAGGAGTATTCCTGGAATTTTAAGTTTGATGCACTCTCTTAGGATTAGTGCGTTTGCTCCTGCTATGAAGCCTTCTTGGAGGGCTTCTATGCCGTGCTCTTTTAGTAGTTTCTTTGTTTCTTCTGTGGTTGCGACACCGTAGACTTTTGGCTCTTCGATGTCCACCCTGTTGGGGACTCCTAACCCGCTTAGCATTATTATGTACTTGCCGTTTTTCTCCTTCGTCCACTCGACTATCTTTTTCGATAATGCAATAACAGTTTGAGTTGGCAGTGCTATTTCGGATATTAGTGCTATTATGCTGTCGTTGGCGTATAGTCTTACTGGTGCTTTTAGCTCTCCGTCGTGTAGTAGCATTACTGGTGGTATTAGGTCGTAGTAAGCGTAGCCGTGCTCCTTTAAGTTTAGCTCTCTGACGAGGTGTACTGTAGCTATTGCTCCTACTAGGCCTACGTCTGGTAAGCCTGCGACCATTATTGGATTTCTAAATGCCTTCTCCTCGTACTCTATAAATTGCATTTCCAGTGGATTCTTCATGCTCAAATACTATCACCTTCTACTCAAATTGTAGTCTAGGTAGTCTATTATACGCTTCTGTTCTTTCTCCTTGGCTTTCAGCTTCCTTTCTTCCAATTCGCTGATAGGCTTTCCCAGCTGCTCTTTAATTCTCTTGACTACTTGCACTCCTATTGTTGGGACTTTGAGGAGCTCTTCTGGGGTTGCTTTTTTGAGGTCTTCAAGGGTTTTGTATCCTGCATTGTATAGCATTCTTGCTCTCACTCTACCTACTCCTTTGAGCTGTACTATTGGGAGTAGCTCTTCTTTGCATCCGTGCTCTACTCTTAGTATTAGTCTTTGGAGTTGCTTTGTGTGGGTTTGGAGTTTTAGGAGTTTGCTGAGTTCTGCTGCTGAGTATAGTAGCCATCTTGCAGTTGATGCTAGAGAGTATAGGTCTCCTGAACCTATGTCGTACTTTTCTATGATGGTGTCTTCTCGTTCCTCATTTATCCAGTCAAGTAGTGCTAATGCGCTTTTGAGTGCTGATAGGAAGTAGTCATATTCTTCTGGCTCTTCATACATGTCTGGTGGTGGGATTAGGAATTCTTCGCTTCTCGATAGTAATACTTCTGTCAGCTTTCTTCTGTCTCCTCTTCTAAGGTATAGCTTTGGCATGTCTGGTGTGTATGATATGAGGTGTAGGTATCCTAGGGGTGTAGAGGTTAGCTTGCTTTCTAACCCTTTTCTAATGTAAACTGCTGTTAATGGGTCTATGTATAGTTCTGAGACTCTTCTCCCCAGCTTTGTTGCTGTTAAGTAGCTCCTATCTATTTCGACCATTTCGTTTGATGTTAGGAAGTGGAGCACTCTTCCAACTACGTTGTTGATGTAGCTGCTTCCTCCATATTGGTAGTAGTAGAATGTGTGGCTGAGGAATTCTAGTAGACCTTTCTCTGTTTTTGCAAATTCTGTTGCTATTATTGCGAGTATGTGGGATCGGAGTGCTGGCTCTGTAGCTAATTTTGACCATATTCTTTCTGGTGGTGCCTTGATGTAGTTTTCCATTAGGAAGTTGCTTTCGTCTTTTGTTTTTGCTATAAGGATGGCTTCTCCGTATTTATCGTATTTTGGCCTTCCTGCCCTTCCAGCCATTTGGTGGAATTCTAGTACTGGTATGTGCTGGTAGCCGAAGCTGTAATCGTACCTATAGTAGTGTCTTATGACGACTCTTCTAGCTGGGAGGTTTACTCCGGCTGCCAGCGTTGGAGTGGCGCATATTACTTTTATCTTGAAGTTTCGAAACGCGTCTTCAACTATTTTCCTGTGGTCGTAGATTAGTCCTGCGTGGTGGAATGCGGTTCCATTTATTATGCAGGTTGCTAGTTGCTCGCTTATTCTTGTTACTTCTCCTCTTCTTAGAACTTCTTCGGCGATGTTTTTCAGCTCTGCCTTTTCCTTTTTGCTTAGGTATCTTGAGGTTACTGGGGCTAGCTTGAGGGCCATTTTCATTGCGTTATGCCTGGTGTTAGTGAATATTAGTACTTGTCCTCCTCCTTTTAACGTGTCTATTGTGATTATTTCGCATGGCTCTCTAGTGGCTCTCTCTAGCTCTACAATTGTGCCGTCGTCAAATATTATGGTTCCCCTGCAGTAAACGCCTTTTCTTAGTGGTACTGGCCTCCACTCACTTTTTACGAGTTTTGCATTGAGCCACTCTGCAATTTCCTCTGCATTTCTTATGGTTGCGCTTAGTGCTATTATTTGTGCTTCTGGGTTTACTTGATTTAATCTTGCTAGCACCATTTCTAATGTTGGCCCTCTGGATGGGTCATTTATCAAGTGTATTTCATCTGGAACTACTACTGTCACATCTTCTATCCATGGTGCTTTGTGTCTTAGGAGGCTGTCTGCCTTCTCGTTTGTTACGACAATAATATCGTAGTTTGCTAGCCAGGGGTCGCTGCTGTCGTAGTCTCCAGTGCTTATGGCCACTTTTATTCCGGCTTCTTCGTACTTTTTGAATTCTTCGTACTTCTCTGCTGCTAGTGCTCTTAGTGGGACAAGGTATAGTGCCTTTCCACCTCTTTCAAGTATTTGCTTTGTCATTGCTAGTTCTGCGACTAGCGTTTTCCCTGCTGCTGTTGGTATGGCTAGAACTAGATTCTCTCCATCTAGCACTCCTGCTTTAACGGCTTCTTGCTGTGGTGGGTACAGCTTTTCAATTCCTTGTTTTTTGAGAATTTCCTTGATGACTCTCGGTATTGGCAGTTCCTCTATTAGTATTTACTGCCCCTCCGCTATGTTGGCATTATGTAGCCTGGTCTCTGCTCATATATTAGACCTTCTCTAAGTAGCCTTTCGATTGATGATTCTACGAATCTCCTATCTAACCCGGCTTCCTCTGCTGTTGTTACGACTTCTTCTCTGCTTACTGGTCCTCCAATCTCCCTAACTTTTTCTCTTATTATGTCCATTAGCTTCATTAGCTTCTCGCGTTGGGATAATGGTTTACCTGTCATTATCATGTCTATGTCTATTATTCCTGCTTCTCTGTCGTATGCTGTTCTCTCTAGTACGTAGGTCATTAATCTTATTGCTGCTTCTGCGTCTTCGACTGTGACTTCTTCTCTTAATGCCATTTTAGCTCTTGCTTCTGCCATTCTAACTAGTGCTTCTAATTGTCTTGGTGTTATAGGTATGCTTTCCTTCTCGCCTACAGTTCCTTTGCTCCTCATTTCCAAGTAGAACTTCTTTATTCTTTCTGCTGCTTCAGGTGTTAGTCTTGGGACGATGTTTTTCCTTGCGTAGCTTATGTACTTCTTTAGTAGGTCTGGTGGTATTGGTGGCATTCCAACGTACCCTCTAGTTTGGTGCAGTTTCAGTATGTGCTCTGACATTTTTTCGTCTAGGGTTGGGTTTGGCCTGTCTACGATTGGGAATATTAAGTCGAACCTCGATAATATCGTGACTGGTAGGTTGACGTTTTCAGCTATCGTTTTTTGCGCTACGAATCTACCTAGAGCGGGGTTTGCTGCTGCTAGGATTGCTGTTCTCGCGTTTAGCGTTGCTACTATTCCTGCCTTAGCAATGCTTACTGTATTATGTAGTATTAATCCATGTGATATGAAGAGGTGGTGGGGCTCGACAGTTACATCGTAAACCCATTCTGAGTCCTTATTTTCAACGACACTTACTTGCTTAATTGTTAAGAAACGTATGTTGCCGTCAATGAAGTTTCTTAGCTTATTTAATTTCTCTTCTATTTCATGTAACTT
>QMQZ01000048.1 GCA_003649145.1 Thermoproteota archaeon | reverse complement strand
TCTAAGAGCAACCTTCCGCCCCCCAAGGTCGGTGAAGACGTACATTCTCTGCCTAATCTCCTCCCCAGACTTTGCGGCCAAAAGGTCGAAAGACTCAAGAGTTGGAGTCATAACCTCCATGTACCCATAGAGGAAGAACAGCTGCCTAACCACACTTTTAACGTAATTTAGCTTGTCGACATCTTCAGGCAAGTAGTCCCTTAAACCTCTAAGCCGCCTAAACTTCCTGCCCAACCTCCAACCCTCACCGCAATTATTAATTAAATCAAACCTTTAAAGCCTCCGAGGAAAGTAGCCAACATGGCAAGAAACATGTGGAGTAGAACTCGCTTTTTAACTGCCATAGCAGTAGACTCGGTTGGACTCCTAACAAGTTTTACTGAATCCAAGACAAAGCCAATGCAAGACAAGGCGAATAGTGGAAGGTAGATCCACCAAACCAGGCCTAGTAGTATTGGGAGAAAGCCGACTGCAACAGCTGACAAGTAGAAGATAAATGCGAGCTTGCCTGCAAAAGACTTCCCCCGAGAAATGGCAACCGTCCTAATCCCCCTAACCTTGTCACCCTCCACGTCAACTATACCCTTAGTAACCTCCCTCCCAGTATTAGCAAGAAAAGCTGCTACTGAAAGAATTTGAAGGAGAAGTGACCCACTAGACTTCACAGCAATAGAGCCGTATAGGAATGGAAGGGCAACGCAAAAGCTCACCATGAAATTTCCAATCAAACCGTACTTCTTAGCCTCAGCATTATAGAGGGTTGAAATGAGGAGGGATGCTACAGCCAAAGTGAAGCACTCAAAATTTACCATAAAGGACGCAGCCACACCAACAACAGCAAAAAACAGCGCATAAATGACGGCTTCACTCCTCCTAATCAATCCGCTTGGAAGCGGCCTCCAAGGAGCATTAACCAAGTCTACTTGAAAGTCGAAGTAGTCGTTAATTACCATTGAAGCAGCAGTCAAAGCGAATGCAGTTAGGAAGCCTAAAGCTAAAACGTGAAAGCTCGGAACCCCCTGCAGAGCAACAAGCTCGCTTAAAATGACAGCCACGCCCATCATAATGCAGTTAACTGGCCTAATGATCCTAAGAAATGCTACAGCTCTCTCCGCCATGAAACCACCTACAACGTCACATGAGTAACGTCGTAGTAGGTAACCTCACCCTGCCTATCAACAATAGCCAAGATCAGGTCTTTCCTAGCACTCCTCGCCTCCCTAACCATTTCAGACAAGCTTGAAAGCTCAATAGGCTTACCCTCAACAGCTCCGAAAACCAAGTACTTTGCAGGCTCCTTACCAATAGTAGCACCACGCCTATAAACTCTAAATGAAATCTTAGAGCCAAATCCAGGCTTCACGATGTAGCCTCTACGCCTCAAGTCAGAGAAAATCAAGTACTTAACCCAAATGTCAGGATCAAGCTTCAAAAAGTGATTAAGTAAACCTCTAAAATCCAACTCAACATCTCCATCAAAAACCCTGAGCCTCCCCTGCTCAACCAAGTATAAAGCCTCAGGAGCAGAAACAACTAATACTCCACCTCTAAACTCCCCATAAAACCCGTAATTCCAAAGCTTGACAGCATCATCACCACTTACAATGACATTTAAGCCTTCAAGCTTGCCAGAAAACTTCTCTTCAGACAACTTAACCCCTCACTACAAATTTCCACACCATTATATATTCGTTAATCTAATAACCAATACCGACATGATCGAAGAGCTAAAAAGCATGCTCAAAGGAGCAAAGCGCATAGTCATTCTAGGAGTAGGAAACGAGCTAAGGAGAGACGACGGCCTAGGAATAGTAGCAGCGAGAAAACTCCAATTGAAAAAACTCCCCCAAAGCGTCACTGTAATCGAGTGCGGAGAAGTACCCGAAAACTTCCTCGGAGTTATAGAGAAAATAAAGCCGTCACACGTCATAATGATTGATGCAGTCGACATGGGAGCCGAGCCAGGATCCATAGGGCTAATAACTAAAGAGCAAATTCTAAAGTACCCTACAATTTCAACGCACAAGCCATCTCCACACATACTCATGAGCTACATTGAAGAGATCATTGGAGCAAAAATCCTGATAATAGGAGTCCAGCCAGAAAATGTGGACTTCGGAGAAGGACTAACCCCTAAAGTTGAAAAGGCAGTAGAAATCTTAGTAGACATGCTAACTCTAATATTGAGTGGAAGGTGAATTCATGCTACCCAAAACAATTGAGTGGATAGATGGAGTAGTAAAGTTAATCGACCAGACGAAATTGCCAAGCAAACTCGAGTTCATCGAGTGTAAAGACGCCAAGCGAATAGCAGAAGCGATTAAGAGCATGGAGATAAGAGGAGCGCCAGCAATTGGAGCAGCTGCAGCAATGGCACTAGCCTTAACCGCGTATCACAGCAAAGCCAAAAGCGTGAGGGAATTAATGAAAGAGCTAAGAGAAACAGCCAACCTAATAAGGAGCACAAGGCCAACAGCAAAAAACCTGTTCTGGGCAGTAGAAAGAGTTCTTAGAGCAGCAGAGAAGAGCACTGGAAGCACAGCAGACGTAGTTGATGCGGTAGTAAGAGAAGCGCTAAGAATAGCAGATGAAGACGTAAAAGCAAACCTAGCCATAGGAAGGCATGGAGCACAACTAATAGGAGACGGAGACACAGTACTCACCTACTGCAACGCAGGGTCACTAGCAACAGTACACTATGGAACAGCTTTAGGAGTGATTAGAGCAGCTTGGGAGCAGGGCAAGAAGATAAAAGTTATAGCCCCAGAAACAAGGCCAAAACTTCAAGGAGCAAGGCTAACTTGCTACGAGCTGCTAGAAGATGGCATACCAGTAACGCTAGTAACGGACAACTCAGTCGGATTCCTAATGCAGAAGGGACTAATCGACAAAGTAGTGGTAGGAGCAGACAGGATACTCAAAGACGGAACAACATACAATAAAATTGGAACATACACCCTAGCAGTACTAGCCGAGAAGCACAACATACCATTCTACGTCGCAGCTCCAACATCAACGTTCGACTTAACATCAACAAGAGAAGAAGTGAAGGTTGAGGAGAGAGCTCCAGACGAAGTTAGAAGGATATGCGGCTGCCAAATAGCGCCAGAAAGCGTCGACGTAATAAACTACGCCTTCGACATGACTCCGCCAGAACTGATAACTGCAATAATAACCGAAGTTGGAGTAATATACCCACCATACACGGAAAACATCGCTAAAATGCTCGGAAAAGCCGGTGAAGTCAGCTGAGCTCAGACTCCACTAAGCGCTGAAACCTCAATGCATCATCAGCCATGTAGACATTGTTGAACAGCACGTAAACCTCCCTATATCCAGATGACAGCAAGTCGCTAACCTTACCAAGCAGAACTCTCAAGTCATCATCAGTATACTTGTACTTGTAGTTAACCTCACCCCTACCAATTCCATGCAACCTGATATAGCAAGTAGGGTGGCTTGAAACTGGACTCCTCCTGAAAATGTCAACTGCATGAATTAGGTTTAATGAGTCGCACAACTCCTTAACGACGTCCAAGTGGTCATTCCACGTACCCCTAGGCTCCCAAGCAATATCCATTCCACCCCGATCAATACTACCGAAAAAGTCCCTGACATTCCTAACATTCTCCTCAGAAAAGCCGAAGGAGGGAGGAGTCTGAACCACGCAAACCTTAGCTCTAAGTACCCTGCAAATCTCGAGAGTCCTACTCCAAGCCTCAAAATTCTCCTCAGTCGGCCTCAGAAAACCATACCTATCCTCTCTCCCAGGCTCAGGCTTAATCCCAGCCCTCCTCCAAGTAGGACTAGAAGGAGGATGCGTAATCACCTGCCAAGCCTTCAACGTAAACTCAAAATCAGGAGGAGCAATATTACGCCAATTCTCAGCAGTAGAAACTCTAGGCAACTTGTAAAACGTACTCTGAAGCTCAATCAACTTGAAAACCCGAAAGTA
>QMQZ01000047.1 GCA_003649145.1 Thermoproteota archaeon | reverse complement strand
CTTGGAGTTATCCTATTAGCCCTCTGCCCAGCAAGCTTGGTGCTCAGGAGGAAGATGAGGAATATTAGAGTCTTCCTTGGTCTCGCCACTTTAGCTCTAATTGTCCTACCAATCCTACTCCACTTAGGCAATTACGTAGTCATACCAGTTAACGTCAGCCCCAACAGTATTGAACATCAAATCTCCTACTTTACCATAGCATCCACTATTCTCCTAATTATTGCAGCACTCCTCTCATGGAGATTTCTAGCATTTCTCGCTTCAACTTATGGAGTGCTATTCACGCTCTATGCACTCTCATTCTATTCTACTGACGCTGCTTCGACTTACCTCTACACGGCAAGCCAATACAACTTCTACTCGATGATCGGCATGGCAGTCATTTCCAGCCTATTCTGGTTCAGCACCTGCTACATTACCATTAAATTCGTAGAAGTCATCAAGAGGAAGCTAACTGGAAAACCATCCCCACCATCTACGTCAACTCCACAACATAAAGTTGAGGAAGAGGAAGCCCAACACTCCATGGAAGAGGTAAGTAAAGGGGATTACGAGGGAACTGTGAAAGAACAAGCCTCTATTGAAACTCTCGCACCTAAGCCAGCCCTAAAGACGTGTAGTTACTGTGGAGCTAAAGTTCAATCAGACTACACCTACTGTCCAAACTGCGGAGCAAAAATGGAGAAAGAGAAAGAATTAAAAGAGCTTCTAGAGTGCCCAATGTGTAAAGCTAAAGTCAATCCAGGCGAAGAATTCTGCCCAAGCTGCGGATATTATTTCGAGGCAGGCATAGAGGGAGCTGGACCCTTCAACTTTGCTTTCCCCACCGTGGAAATTGCATATGAGCCAAGTGGTAAAGGGAGTTTTTCAGGCAATGTGTGGATGCTCCTGTCAGGAATGCTAGCAGGATTTTGCAGTGGACTTGCATCTTCCATCATCACACTAATCCTTCTAGTGCTTGTCTTCTACTTGTTTTCATTATTCTTCCAAGAGGGAGGGTGGAAATTAGGTCTCGGCGCTTTCATACTCTTCTTTGCTTCACCCTATTTTGCCGGCATGCTTCTAGGCTACACTATTTCAAAAGTATTAGACAAAGTCGCTTTAAGGGTGAAAAGTAGGAGTTTAAAAGCTGTGAGGAGAATCGGATATGTATCTGCGATAATAGGCTACTTGGTTTACGTCCTATTTAGCTACTATCTACTGTCAAGCGTCATAAAAGTGGAGTGGTGGTATCTAATAGTAAACATGGCCTTGAGCTTATGGGGAGTAAAGACAGAAATAAAGAATTTAGGTGAAGCTATAAAGAAAACACCATTTTGTGAGGCATGTGGAAAGTACATGAAGAAAAGCACATTAAAGAAGGTTCCAATACACTTTGAAGGCGACTTAATGAAAGTTCTCAAATCTAGAAGGTTTGAAGACATAGTCAGCTTTCCCTCAGCTGCACGTGAAGACATTAATTACAGTGAGGTAAGCGTCTGGTATTGCGACACTTGTATGCAAGGCATAATTAATGCTGAAACAACCCAAACTAGGTATATGTACGAGAAGGATGGGAGAGTAAAAGGAACGGTATCTGCAACTCGCTTGATATTCTCCTCACCTCTTGAGAAAAGTGAGGCAGAAAAAATTGTGAAGCTTTTACCTACCTAAATTCCCTATATTTTTAACCTACTCATGATCAGTCGATTGCCTCATGGAAGATTGCAATTAACTAGCTTATGGTCGAATGTTTAAGGGTTGGTTGAGAGCTAAGTGTCAAGTTTCCTTAATATCTCATCATAGCTATTTTACTTTCTTATTTCTTATAAGAAATAGCAAAACATTTAAAATGAGTATTTATCCGTTTAAGGAGGGCTTTGATTGTCTACTTATGATATAGTGATCGTTGGTGGTGGGCCTGCTGGCTTTGTGACTGCTTTAACTGCTAAGAGGATGTACCCCGACAAGAAGGTGTGCTTAATTAGGAAGGTGTGTAAGGCACCTATACCATGCGGAATACCCTACATTTTCGGCACTTTAAGAGCTGTGGAGAAGAACATCATTCCAGACGCGCCGCTTCTCAATGCTGGCGTTGAGATAGTGATCGACGAAGTAGCTTCACTGATGTTGAAGGATAAGAAGCTCAAGACTAGAAGAGGAGTTGAAATCAGCTTTGACAAGCTTGTATTGGCAACTGGCTCTAAGCCTGCTGTTCCGAAAATTGAGGGTGTCGACCTAGATGGCGTATTCTTCATGAGGAAGGATGTGAACTACCTCAATAGGCTCCTCAGCTCAGTGAATAAAGCTAGGAATATAGTGATTGTTGGCGGAGGATTCATTGGCGTTGAGCTTGCAGATGAGCTTAGCAAGCTAAATAAAAACGTGACTATAGTTGAGCTGCTTCCACACTGCTTGATGCTGACGTTCGACGAGGAGTTCTGCACTATAGCTGAGAAGAAGCTTAGGAGTTTAGGAGTCAACATCATTACAAATGCTAGGGTAACTAGAATTAAGGGTGAAGAAGTCGTCAAGTCGGTTGAGCTTAGTGATGGTAGAGAGCTTCCAGCAGACCTAGTAATTGTAGCTGTAGGCGCAAGGCCTAACTCCGATTTAGCTAGGGAGTCAGGATTGAAGATCGGCGCTTATGGAGGAGTAGTCGTAGACGACTTCATGAGAACTAGTGAGCCGGACGTGTTTGCTGTCGGCGACTGCGCCGAGAAGTACAGCTTCTTCACTGGCAGGCCGGTGCCAATCATGCTTGCATCTATAGCAACTGCTGAAGCTAGAGTTGCAGCTGCAAGCCTATACGGGCCGCGGTTGACGAGGGGGATCACTAAAGTTGTGGGGATATTCTCTACAGCAATTAGGGACTTGGCATTAGGAGCTGCAGGCTTAACCGAGAAGATGGCGAGAAGAGAGGGCTTTGACATAATAGTAGGGAAGTTCCAAACAGTCGATAGGCATCCAGGAGCTCTGCCAGGAGCTTCAAAGCTCACAGTTAAACTGGTGTTCTCGAGGGATGGCATTATAATGGGAGGGGAAGTTGCAGGCGGCGTCAGCGTAGGTGAAATCACCAACATCATTGGATTAGCCATACAAAATAGAATGACAGCTTCAGAGCTAGCTACAATGCAGTTTGGAACACACCCACTACTAACTGCAGCTCCAACAGTCTACCCAATAGTAATGTCAGCGTTCGACGCACTCCACAAAATGTAAGGGGGTATAGCACTCCCTCAGCCTACCTCTCAAATTTTTAGCCTAACAATAAGTACTCACTGCTAAGCTGAATGCACTAGATTGATTGGAACTCATCAGTAGTGAAGCTAGCAATGCTATAAGGCTGCTGAAGTGAAAAATATAAGTGTTTGATGATTTATGGTTAGGTGTAGGGCCCGTAGCTCAGCCAGGAAGAGCGGTGGGCTTTTAACCCATTGGTCGCGGGTTCGAATCCCGCCGGGCCCGCCAACCTTACAACCTAGGTTATTCTACCTGTTATACATTGATTAATAGAATTCAAGTGACTTTATGTGAGAGTATTTGTGATTAAGCTGTGCCCACGAGTTATGGGAGTTGTGTAGGAGAGGTTTCTTGGCTTAACTGCTGTGCGCGCTTTTCTCTTGATGGGTATGTGCTTAATATCCCAATTATCAGCCCCGCTATCAAGCATAAGAGGCCTAAAATGAATGTGAAGTGGAACCAAGTTTTCCACTCGAGTGTTTTTGAGGAGAGAAGTATGAATCCCCCGAATAATAGTAGTATTATGCTTAACTTGTAGTGAACTTCTTTAGCCTGTGTATTCATGGTTTCTCGCGTCTATTATGCTTCTATTTGTATTTTATTTTTGTTGTTTGTTTTATTTTCAAGTAGTATGTTGTGAAGTGCTTTACTGCTTTTATTAGCCTTTCTGGCGTTGGGTATGTGGGTATGCCATTTTTCTGCAATCTCTTGACTTGCTCTTGAGTGTATGGTCCTCCT
>QMQZ01000046.1 GCA_003649145.1 Thermoproteota archaeon | reverse complement strand
CCTATAGCCTGCAGCTGCAGAAAACACCTTAGCTACATGAGTAGCTGATGAGCCTGGGCCGGCAACGTCAACCAATATTCTGTTGACGGCCAAGTCCTCTTGAGCCACCAACACCCTCTCAGATCCGTTAATTATGAAGTAGCCGCCTGGATCCTCCGGGTCCTCACCCCTAGCGATGAGCTCCTCCTCAGTTAAGCCGTAGAGCCTGCACTTCACCGACTTAACCATTATTGGAAGCCTACCAATATAGGCTCGGACAGGCTCACCCTCAATTCCATCCTCAACTGGAATCATGGTCAAGAACATCGACGCAGCATAAGTTAAGTTTCTAAGCCTAGCCTCCATTGGGTAGACAGGCTCCTCAGAGCCGTCGGCCTCGCGAACCGTGGGCTCCTTAATCTCAATTGCACCGAGCTTAATGCTCACGCCTGGAATGTCAGTTTCAATCACGCCCTGCTCAGAGATTATCTGCTGCAACCCTCTAGTCACGAAGTCGTTAAACGAGTCCAAGTGCTGCCTTACAAGCCCCTTCTCCTTAAAGAAAGCTTCGACGAGCACCCACCTATCCTCATGAGTTAAATTTGACAGCTCCAATACACCCCCTAACCTGGAATCACATACCTATAAACTACAGCCACACCAGTAGTAGGACTACGCCTAATAATCTTAACTATGTCGCCAGGCTTAGCCCCAATAGCCCTAGCAGCAGGATCATTAGCCCTCAAAAGTGGGAGGCAGTTAGGCCTAAGGCCAAGCTCCTTCAAAACCTTCTTAGCCTCCTCCTTAGAGAGCAGAATGTGCTGAGGCACGAGCTCGTGATCAAAAATGCTAAACTTCTTCCCCATACCCAACACCCTAAAACAGTAAACTACACGCTCACCCACATGTAAGGCTAACCCTAAACCATCCAAACCTAACCAATAAATATTTCGCTAAACCCAATTAAAAATTAAATCAAATAAGTAAAAAGAGAAGCAGCAAGCCACAAACATCTAACAACAGTGCAAATCAACATGTAGCCGTCAGAGCATTAAGCTAAGCCAAGAGCCTCCCTCAACTGCAACCTATGCTGAACAACATCCCCACCAGCAGCTATAAGTGGGTTCCTCCCATAATCCCTGACGATGTTGGACATCCACTGAGCAATACTTGCAACATCACTCCTCGATTCCACCTCGAACGGCTTAAACATCTTAAAAACCCTGCTATCCAAAGCCTTAGTTGCAAAGTAAATTACTGGAAGCGGCAGCTTCTCAACCGCCTCACCAACCTTAGAGCAGAAGCTGCGGACAACATCATCCTTAACCTCCCAGTCAAAGTAGTGCCACAAAACGACGGCGTCAAAGCCGAGCTCGTAAAGCTTCACAAGCTGCTCAAAGCTCTTCAAAGCACTACTCAACTTCCCGTCAAAGCCGGACTTCTTATCCATGTAGTCAACCTTCAAAGCAACAAAAACGTACTCATCAATAATTCTATCCACATCATCAAAAACCAAAACCAAGTCGACATCCCTTAGAAAAGTCAGCTCAACACCAAGAACACTCCACAAGCTCTCGTCGTCAAAAACCTCTCTGCCACTACGGACCGTCCTCAAAGTAAAAATACTGGAGCTCAAAACGTCTCGGAGCCACCTAGCAAGACTAGAAGAATCACGAATACGCATAAAAGCACCATAGCACTAGCCTCACAACCCCGTAATAAGTCTATCCCAGCAATTACAGGAGCACAACTTACAGAAGAAAGAACTAAGCAATTCAGCAGACCATAAATTTGAAATGCAAATACGCTGCAGCCAGCAGCACAAGCAGTAATATACATATTATTAACTATAGCATCCACACTTCATCTCAACAAAAGGGAGCTCAACATAAAAACCCTCCTAACCTACGACGCAAGGTCATTCCAAAACCTAGTAGAAAGCATTATAGGGCCAAAATATTGGCAAACACTGCCAAAAACTGAAAGGCAAAATACTGGAGCTAGCTGAAAAGCACGCTGGAGAAATGGCAAAACGTTAAGAATTAATTCGACAACAAAGTTGACGAGAGCCTCTAAAAATCAACTATCCATCAATATTTAAACTCCCAGTTCCACATTCGCTGAGCAAGTACCCCATCATAGAGGAACCTACTCTTAAGCTTCTCCGCATCCCTAACTTTCTTTTGATGACTCTCCAAGAACTCCCTAACTCTCCTAGCCAATTCAACCTTACACTCTCCACAGAGCAGTTCGCCAGCTTTGCAGCGCTCATATCGCTCAATGAGCTCCTTCTCCCAAGGCTCAAAAAGAATTCTAAACCACTGGTAAACGCAGCATATTTCGGGATTGCCGCCCTTCTCCCTCTGCTCCTTGATAGTAGGTTGGCCGCCGGTAAATGCATTCATGATCTTCTTAGCTGCAACTTTCGGGTCATCGTTGAGGAAAATGGCGGTTTCAGGCTTTGAGGCAGACATCTTGGAGCTAATTCCCTCCAGTCCGGGGATGAATATCGACATTATGCCGGCCGTCTTGTAGTATCCAAGCTTAGGGGCAATGTCACGCTGTATTCTAAAGTAGGGGTCCTGATCTATACCGTAGGGTATGAGGCACCTCCTCCTCTCGAAGAATGTTGGGACAATCTGCAAAGCTGGATAAAATATCAAGCCAATTGAAGTTTCACCATTGAAGCCAAACACGGCCTTCGCCAGTGAAAAGTTGATTTTACGAGCTGCAACCACAGCTGCAGTGTACAGGTGCTTAATGTACTCCCTATCCCTGAAGATGAAGGTTTTATCTGGATCAAAACCCAAAGCAATAATATCTAAAATAGTCCTCTCAACATTCTCGTCAACGCACTTGAGATCCTCAACTTTCTTAGCAAGGTACTTCTCCTCGTCAGGAATCATGATGTAGGCATTAACGTTAAACTTCTCCTGAAGCCACTGCGTCAAAATGAAAGGCACAACATGCCCCAAATGCATAGCACTCCTACTCGGCGCTATGCCAGTGTATAGGAAGAAGCCCCTACCCTCAACGTAGTCTTTAAGCACTAAGTCCAGGTCCCTATGCGCATAAAAGATGCGCCTAGCTATTAATGGATGGAGTTCACCGACTATACTACGCATCTTCTCAATAAGCTCTTCTGTTAATTCACTAGCACCGAAATACTCTAGAAGCTTCTTATAATCAACGACGCCCTCAACTTCCCATGGAGTAACCTTGAACTCGCCGCTCATCTTAGAGCCAAAAGCAATTACCTCGCATGAAATACCCTAAGAAAGCAAGGTCATATAAAACTTATCAACAACCGACAATAATTCCAGAAAATGATGCCACCAAGTTCACTTTCTATTCTCTTTAATTAGATTCCGAATTGAAGTGCTGCCTAATAATCACTTCCCCTACTTTAGCCAGTTGCCAGTTCTCCTACGTAAACATTCAATAATATCATAGCTACCACGACAAGCCGGTCGACGTCCACATTAAGTCAGGTTATTTAATGGCGCCTCATCGATAGGTACGCTATGGATAGCAGCAGTATTAATGGAATTTGAATGTAGCTCCAAAATCTAAACACTTCAATGAACCCGTAAATGTCTATTATAATTCCAGATATAATGCTGGAGGTAAATGCTCCCAATGCTCCTATCGAGTTTATTAAGCCTGCAGCAATTGACGAGTGCTTTTCACCAACTACTTCTACAGGTATTATAACTGTTATTTGCGACTCTATCGCATAGAGAAGGGCGCTGAGAACTACCAATACTACTATTCCATAGAGCCTATTTAACTGGAAAGTCAGTGGGAACATGTAGATTAAAGTCATTGTGGCAAAGGACATCCCCAATACAAGCAGCGTTTTCTTTTCAACTCTAAATTTGTCAGATGCAAATCCAGTTATTAGCATCCCAACACTACCTGCAATGGGAAATACAATTGATATTAGCGTTGAATTGAAAGTTGCCTTCTCGATGGAGAATATGTATGAGGGCAAGTACACCGTCAAGCCGTACCTTATG
>QMQZ01000045.1 GCA_003649145.1 Thermoproteota archaeon | reverse complement strand
GAAAGACAAAACAATTTGGAGATTAGTAGGAAAGTAGCACCTACACCTCCTCTACAAAAGTCGAAACGAATTTTTCATTTACGTAGACGTCAGCACCAGACAGCAACGCCAAAACTATAGCGCTACTGGGAACCATGACTCTCCTAATAGTCTTCCCATTAATTTTTATTTTAACATTAGCGCAGTACACGTAGCCTCCAGTATGCCTAAGTATGTCGTCGATGACCACCTCCTCAACAGCACCTCTAAGAGCCCCCTCAACTGATGGTATTTCAGCTAAAATCAAAGCCAACACCATTCTAGGATCAGAGGTTATGTCAACGCCATTAGCAAAGCGTTCAATAGCAATAGCTGCGTCAAATGGAATAGCACCCATATCAAAGAACTTTCCATTCTCCAATTCACATCTAAGAGATGGAAGTGGATAGTGAGGGTGAATAAACACTTTATAGCCTATCACTTTGATCTTCTTAATTTTCTTATCTTTACTCAAAATATACCCCTCATGATTAATTAAAAACCATGATATTTAAGTGTGCTCAACTGCCTCGTATACAGATGCCAAGAGAAGTGGGAGAATTACCGTTGCATCGCCATAGACGGTTACTCGCCTAGCTTCAGGCTTAACCTTCCCCCAGCTTATGGCTTCCTTAACTCTCGCCCCACTTAAACTTCCATCATACTCAACTGCAGTTGTAATGTATATTGCGTATTCTAGGCCTCCTTTAAACTGGTTCCACCATATAGTGTGATGCTTAGATATTCCGCCTCCAATAACTAAAGCTCCAGTCATCTTAGCATCAAAAACTATGTCTGATAGCTCCTTCATGTCAGCAAGCAGATCAATTGAAAATTCCTTGGACTGAGAGTACATGAACAACTGTGTTCCAAAAGCTGAATCCACAACTCCCGGAACGTAGACTGGAACTTTCTTAAGGTAAGCCTGCCTGAGAAATGAATTCTCATCATCCATTCTCTTTCCAAACTCCCAAAGGAGCTCTCTAACTCCCCAAACGCGCTTTTCTTTTGTAATTTCATCCAAAACCTTCCAAGTAACTGATTCTATAATGGTGCCATAGGATTCTAGTGGAATTACTATGTTTCCAAGTCTGTGAATATTCATTTCGCTCAACATAACGTCATCTAAGTCGAAGCTTCCATGATAGTACTTCCCCCCAAAACACCGAGCTATATCATGATCAACTGCACCTCCAGTAGTTATGATAACGTCAATGTACCCTCTAGATATCAAGTCTGCAATAACTCCCCGCAGGCCAGTTGCAATTAAATTGCCAGTGAATGATAAGAAAACAGTGCAATCGTCATCAGTGAACATAGAAAGAGCAATTTTATGAGCTTCAGCCAAAAGCTTAGCAGTAAAGCCTCCCATCAACTCGTACGCTTTAATCAGCTGTAGAGCGCTCATCCTACTACTCAACTTTACGTCTTTAACTTCAACTTTCAGCAGATCTGACTGCTTCAAATTAAACCCCCTCAATCCAATGGCAAACCTCTACAATAAACCTTACCAGTAACGCGCCTTATGAAATTCTTACACGAAAAGCAAACAAGGAATGGAGTTAACTTTCCAGTGACAGGGCAATTCACTGCGTCAAGCTTCATTCTCCTTATGAGCTTCCTACCAACAGCCCTCCTAATCTGCTCTTCAACTTCCCTTGGAACCCTCATAGCCTTCTCAAGCTTAATCACGTCGACTACATACTTGCAGTCGCTCATTCCACCACCTGAGCACCATATGAAATAGAGCAAATATTAACATTTGCCAGAGAGCATTTTAAGTAGCTCCTACTACTAACATAGGTGAGGAGCCTTGAGCAAGCGCATGTCACCAATAGATGTAGCATCAAAAGACTATAATGCCTCTAAAAGCTACGCAATCTACTTGTACGTGGAAGGCATTGGAATAGCTATTGAGTCTGCAAAGAGAGCTAAAGAAAAGTACAACTTAGATGAGCATGAGTACCTAATAGTTTTTGAAAAGCTACTAGATAAAGTTCTAGGCCCACTCAAATACGTACTCCAAGAATTTGAGTACCTTCCAGAAGACGTGAAGAACTTATTTAGAACTGCCGAAGAAAGAGAACTTGAAGAAAAACTGTCAAAACTCGTCAGTGAGAGAATAGCTAAAATGATTGAGGAAGCTGAAAGACTTGGAGGAAGCAAGTGAAACTCCTGAAGAGCAAATGAAGAAGTTAGCTGAAGAAGTAAGAAAATGCAGGAAATGCAACTTATGGATGACGAGGAAAAACCCAGTTCCAGGGGAAGGAAATGTCAGAGCAGAAGTCATGTTCATAGGAGAAGCCCCAGGGAAAAGCGAAGACGAGCAGGGAAGACCATTTGTAGGAGCAGCAGGCAAACTACTAACCAAGTTAATTGAGAGCATAGGGTTAAGTAGAGAGGAAGTTTACATAGCAAACGTCCTAAAATGCAGGCCGCCAAACAATAGAGACCCCCTACCCGAAGAAATAGAGAAGTGCACACCATACCTAGACAGGCAAATTAAGATAATAAAGCCGAAAATAATAGTCACACTTGGCAGACACTCCACAAAATACATACTAGGAAAACTCAGAGTCAGCGTCCCAGGAATAATGAAAGTTAGAGGAAAAACATACAGCGGGACAATCCTCGGACTTAAAGTAATAATTCTACCAACACTACACCCAGCAGCAGCACTATACAACCCCAAGATGAAAAGCATAATTGAAGCTGACTTTAAAAATTTAAAGAGCATAATTGAAGGAAAAGTAAAGCAGGCAGACCTACTCAAATTCCTTTCCTTCAAATAGCAGAAAATTGTGACAGTGGATTTATCTAGCTAGCTCAAGGCATAAATGAGGGGTAATGGCAATAAGACAGCATAAACTAACTATAAAAGACATATTCACACTCACATTACTCCTCACCACAATAACAATGATCCTCGCAAAGAAAGCAGATGAAAATCAGGGAATCACCAAAGTACTAGAAACTGTAAGTAGCATAACCTCGAGCCCAACTTACGTCACATTACTAGCAATAACTGCAGTAGCATTAACAATACACTCGCTTAGAAAAACAGTCTTAAGCGGAGAAAAAATCTTACTAGGGTTAAGTGGACTAGTGCCATTCTACATCGACCTATCAACACCAAGGCACATAGTAATCTTCGGAATGACAGGAAGTGGGAAAACAGAAACTGCAAAACGAATAGCACTCAAATCTAAGAAGAAAAAACTAATCATCGACTGGGCCGGCGAATACAATTACGGGTTAACAGCGACACCAAGCCAATTAAGCTTAAATCTAAAACCACATGAAATCGTAGATTCGATCACAAGCGCATTTCACTTAACAATCCCACAGCAATCAATGCTATTCGAAGCATCAAAAGAAGCTAATAGTTTAACATCCATAATAGAAAGAATAAAGAAAATCAAAGTGACAAGCGAAACGCAACGCGAAATCAGGGATGCAATTCTTAGAAGGCTACTCCCACTTGAAAACTTAAAGCTATTCTGTGGAAAAATGAAGCTGAGCGATATCGACACACTTGACCTATCATCATTAACGTACGAGGCAAAAAAGCTAGCAGTCAACATAGTCCTCAGAATGTTTTACAACTCACCAGAACCAAGGCTACTCGTCATAGAAGAAGCACAAAACATAATTCCAAGGCAACCAACTGGAAACTTACCTACATCAGCAGAGCTAATAATAAATGAATTAAGGAAAAGAGGAGTAAGCGTAATACTGGTAGCTCAAACTCCAAGCCAGATATCACTAGCATACAGAAATGCAGACTACATAATATTACACCGACTACAGCTGACAACGTCCGAGGCACAATTACTAGGAGTAAGCAAAGCTGAAGCTGAAAGACTAGCTCGATTAGAAACAGGGAATTGCCTTGTAATTGAAAGAGGTAAAAAGAAGTGGATTAAAGTACTAAGGAAACAGGCTCAAAAGCCATCTTCAACGAAAGAGAAAGAAAGAGAAGAACCAGAAATAAAGGCAACACACACTAGCAGGG
>QMQZ01000044.1 GCA_003649145.1 Thermoproteota archaeon | reverse complement strand
GGATAGAAGAGGAATTGGGTGGGAAGGCAAGATTAGCTAGCCTGGAGGGTGTGGTTGCATGAGTTCGATGGACTCTACCGAGCTGCGCATACAACTAGAAGTTTACCTTGCTGCAGGCCTACACATTGGAACTAGGATTAAGACGAAAGTCATGATGCCATTCATATATAGGGTTAGGCCTGACGGCTTGTATGTTTTGGACGTTAGGAAGATTGATGAGAGAATTAGAATTGCAGCTAAGTTCCTAGCTAGATTTCCTCCAGAGAAGATTGTAGCCGTGTCTTCAAGGCAGTACGGCTGGCAGCCTGTGGAGAAGTTCTGCGCTCTTGTTGGTGCTAAGCCCATTACTGGAAGGTTTATTCCAGGCACGTTTACGAATCCAAAGCTTCCATGCTACATTGAGCCTGCAGTTGTTCTTGTGACTGACCCAAGGGCTGACGAGCAGGCGATTGATGAAGCTGCTAAAGTTGGAATTCCAGTTGTTGCTTTGTGTGATACTGATAATCGAGCTTCATTCATAGAGCTAATAATACCAGTCAACAATAAGGGTAGAAAGGCCTTAGCGCTAACCTACTGGCTTTTGGCAAGGCAGGTTCTGAGGGAGAGAGGAGACATTCCTCCTGATGGCGACTTGCCAGTTTCGGTTGAAGAGTTTGAAGCTAAGCCTGAAGCCTTCTAACAGATATCCTTTATTTGCCATTTACATAATCTAAATTGGTGAGTATAGTGAAAGTTAGAAGTCCAGCTGTAGCTGGGATGTTCTACGAATCGCATCCAGAGTCTCTTAAGCGAAGAATTGATTGGTGCTTCACCCACAACTTAGGTCCAGGTTCAATTCCTGAAGTTTCGGATGGGCCTAGGAGTATTGTTGGACTTGTTTGTCCTCACGCTGGCTACATGTACTCTGGACCTGTTGCAGCTTGGAGTTACCATGCATTGGCTAGGGATGGGAAGCCTGAGTGCTTCGTGATTTTAGGTCCAAATCATACTGGGGTTGGAGCTGCAGTTTCAATTATGACGAGCGGCAGGTGGAGGACTCCTCTCGGTGACGTTGAGGTTGACTCTGACCTTGCTGAGAGCATTCTTAAGTATGCTGAGGTTGTTGAAGAGGACTTCTATGCGCACTTGTCTGAGCACTCAATTGAAGTTCAACTTCCATTTCTCCAGTACCTCTATGGTGAAGTTAAATTCGTCCCAATATGTATGATGCTCCAAAATTATGATGTAGCTAGTAAGGTTGGGCAGGCAATTGCTAGAGCTGCAGCTGATAGGGATGTGGTTGTCATTGCAAGTACTGATTTCACGCACTATGAGCCGCAGCAAATTGCGCTTGAAAATGACGAGGCAGTTATTAGGAGGATTCTCGAACTCGACCCGGAGGGGGTCTTCGAGGAAGTTTATAGGAGAAATGTCTCGATGTGCGGGCCTGGACCTGTTGTTTCGATGCTAGTTGCATGTAGGCAACTTGGGGCAAGTAGAGCTTTAAAGTTGAAGTACGCTACTTCAGGTGACATTACAGGAGATTACATCGCAGTTGTCGGCTATGCTTCAATAGCAATTTATAGGTGATTGGCTTGCCTATCGTAGCCTCCGCTCCAGCCAAGGTGATTATCGTAGGTGAGCACTTCGTTGTTGAGGGTGAGCCTGCTATAGCAGCTGCTATTAACTTGAGAGCTAAGGCCTCTGTTGACCTCATAGATGAGGATGCTGTCGTCATCGAAGCTCCCTCACTAAATTACTCTGTGAAGTGCTCTTTGAACGACTTCAGTGTTGTTAGCGGATCTGATGAGGCTGTGGAATTTCTTGAGCCGATTAGAGTGCTTGCTAGGGAGGCTACTTCGCTGGTTGGGTTTAAGAGGGGTTTCAAGCTATCTGTTGACTCCAAGATACCTGTCGGTGTTGGACTTGGATCTTCAGCTTCGGTTCTAGTTGCTTCTGCTGCTGCACTGCTAAGATTGATGACAGGTAAAGTTGATAGGAGTTTAATTTTGAGCTTTGCTTCTAAAGCTGAAGAGGTTGCTCATGCTAGGCCTAGTGGCATTGACCCTACAATTGCGACTTATGGTGGAGTTATTGTCTACCGTAAGTCTGAAGGATTTCTGCGCCTTCAGCCTGCTAAGAGCTTTTCAATAGTTATTGGAGATACTGGAATGAGCCGGTCTACCGGTGAGATGGTTAATAAAGTTAGAGCTCTGAGGGAGCGCTTCCTCGACATTTTCGCTCCTTTATATCATGCTGCTGGGCACCTGGTCATTGAAGCTGCTAGAGCTATCGAGAGTGGAGATCTACCTAAGTTGGGCGTCCTCATGAACATTAATCACGGCTTGCTCTCCGCAATTGGAGTATCAAATCTCTTACTTGAGAAGCTCGTGTACGCTGCTAGGTCTGCGGGTGCATATGGCTCAAAGATAACTGGTGCTGGTGGTGGAGGCTCTATAATAGCGCTCTGCCCTGAAGATAAGGTGGAGAGCGTTGCTTTGGCGATTGAGCGTGCTGGAGGTAAGCCTATTCGCGCAAAACTTTCCATGAGGGGAGTTATCGTCAGTGAGAAGTAAGCCTCTTATAATTGTCAAGTTTGGCGGAAGCATTATCTCGGTGAAGGACGAGCCTAAGAGGGCTAATTTAGAGGTTATTAAGAGGCTTGCTGCTGAAATTAGAGATGTCATTCACTCCTTTAATTTGATCATCATTCATGGCGGAGGCTCATATGGGCATCCTTACGCTTCTAAGTACCAGTTGCATTTGGGCTTTAAAGACCGAAGTCAGTTAAGGGGTGTTGCTGAGACCAGGATGGCCATGGAGGAGCTAAACTACTTGGTTGTCAGGGAGCTAGTGAGTGCTGGAGTTCCAGCTGTTTCTGTTCAATCTTCTGCTTGCATTACTGCTAAGAGTGGTGAGATAGCTGAATTTGAAGTTAAGCCTATCGAGTTGATGTTGAAGTTGGGCTTGACACCAGTTCTTTATGGTGATGTTGTCTTCGACGAGGATTTAGGTTTCACCATAATTTCAGGCGACAAGATTGCTTCTTATCTGGCTGTCCGGTTTAATGCCAGTCGCCTAATATTCGCATGCGACGTAGATGGCGTATACACTTCTGATCCGAAGGAGAATCCTGATGCTGAGCTTATTCCTGAGGTAACTGTTGAGGAGATTGAGGTGCTGGTTAGTAGAATGAGCACTCACTTTGGTAAGCGCTTCGACGTTACTGGAGGCATTGCTGGCAAGCTTAGAGAGGCTGTTAAGCCTGTTTCTGCTGGTATAGATGTCTTAATAGTGAATGGATTGAAGCCCTTCAATGTTAAGCGGGCTATTTTAGGTGAGGGTGTTGTCTGTACTAGGATTGTGAGGGGTTGAGGGGAAGTGTTATTTAGATGGTATGCTATTGAGTCAGTGTTGCGGTGGTCGTGTTGACTGTTGAGAGGAAGTTTAGTCACATTGAAGTTTGCCTTAATAGGAATGTGGAGTTTGATGAGAAGTCTACTGGCTTTGAAGATGTTGAGTTAATTCATAATGCTTTGCCCGAGCTTGACCTGGACGAAATTTCAACTGAAGTAGATTTCATGGGATTCAGGCTTAAGGCTCCAATCATAATTAGTGGAATGACTGGAGGGTGCGAGGCTTCAGCTAAGATTAATGAGGCTTTAGCGGTTGCAGCTAGAGAGCTTGGGATTGGCATGGGCGTTGGCAGTCAAAGGGCTGCTCTTGAAAATAGTGAGCTGGCCTACACTTTCTCAATTGCTAGGAAAGTGGCTCCCGACATATTCCTTATTGCCAATTTGGGTGCAGCTCAGTTTTCGATGGGGTTTGGCGTTGAAGAGGCTTTAAGGGCTGTTGAGATGATTGATGCTAATGCGCTGGCTGTTCATTTGAATTCTCTCCATGAAGCTGTTCAACCTGAGGGTGAGCCTAAATTTAAGGGTGTGTTGGCGAAGCTTAAGGAGCTCTCCTCAAGTTTGAGCGTGCCTGTTATTGCGAAGGAGACTGGAGCTGGAATTTCAATGGAAATTGCACCTCTAATTGAAGGTGCAGGTGTTAAGTGCGTTGATGTCGGTGGAGCTGGAGGTACGAGTTGGGCTGCAGTTGAGAATCACCGGGCACTTGCAGTAGGCGACGAGCTTCACGCTTCTCTGG
>QMQZ01000043.1 GCA_003649145.1 Thermoproteota archaeon | reverse complement strand
TCAAATCTCTACCATACGCTGCAATGTAGACGTCCGCCATGTGGTCCAGAAACTCAAAAGCCTTGCGAGCCATAAGTCATCACCTAAACTAACTCCTACCCAATTAAATCTCTAACGCCAAATTGACTGCGAAGCAATTATATAACAGAGCAGCTTAAGAGCTTATGAGCCGGGGTGGCCGAGCGGACTAAATGAGCTACAAAGCTCAGGTAAAGGCGCAGGCCTTGAGAGCCTGTGCCCCATGCGGGGTGCGTGGGTTCGAATCCCACCCCCGGCGCCAAGTTGCTTCTGCACTTCTAAACTTCTCACACTTCCACCCATTAAGTTGAGGGAGCATACTGACGCATAATAATTTCAATCTGCATCCTCCTACTTTAAACAAAGTCTAAATTCCAGATTTTGCTAATTGTCATGGGAGTTGATGATTTAAGGAGCGTGTTCTAACTTCTTTGGATAATCAAACCATGCAGTGAATACGGCTTCTCATTGAACTCCCACTCTGAATGTCACGTGAACTTGAGGAAAGGAGAAGTGCGGAAATGATTGAAGATATTTGAAAGGAGATAGATGATGTGCTAGTCAAGTGGGTTGAAGGTCTGCGCATAGGAGGCGTTGAGGCTATTAATGCTCTTTACACTGAAGATGCAATACAATTACCACCCAAAAGAGAGATTATCCGTGGGCGCGAGAAGATTAAAGAAGTCCATACTGAGGCAGTTCAAATGGGATTTGAGAACTCAATTTTAACTGAGAGAGGTATCTGTAAGCGGAGACATAGCTTACGAGGTCGGCAGCTACATTGAGAAATTCCGCCCAGAAGGGAAACAGCCTTTTAAAATTAAAGGAAGCTACCTCGTCATCTATAAGCGCACAGCCGATGGATGGAAAGTGCATAGAGAAATTTGGAACACAAGGTAGATGCAATGATAACCCCCTAGCAGAAATGAAAGCAATGCCAATCATCTCCACTCTTTTTAAACGACAACTTAAGAGTTCAAGGAAACTTCAAAGAAGCGCCTTAGATTGTGAACAGAGCTTAGTGCAAAATACTTATACACAGAGGACAATTGAAGAATGTTAACCTTCAAATTAGGAGTATAATAAAGAAGAAATACGTGAAATTAGCGTCACGTTAGTTCTATTTCAATCTTCACATCATCCGGTACACGGATTCTCATTATCTGCCTCATAGTCCTCTCATCAGCGTCTATGTCAATTAGCCTCTTGTGTATTCTGAGCTCAAATCTATCCCAGGTTTTCGTGCCTTCTCCGCAGGGCGTCCTCATAGTGGTTATAACTAGGCGCTTAGTTGGCAGCGGAATTGGGCCTGAAATGCGGACTCCAGTCTTCTGTGCAATACGCTTGATTTGCTCGCATACTTCATTAAGCTTTTTCGCGTCGGTGCTCGTCAGTCGAATTCTAGCTTTCCTGACCATTGCTGTAGCCTCTGCTAACTTCTATATTTACTTAGCCTCTTTAGCTGCCGTAATCTCCATTACGACGCCGGCAGCTATAGTTCTTCCCATATCTCTAATTGCGAATCTCCCTAGCTGGGGGAATTCTGAGTACTTCTCAACGCACACTGGCTTGATTGGCTTCAACTTGACTATTGCAGCTTCACCCTGCTTCAAGTAGGTTGGCTTCTCCTCGATGGTAGCTCCACTTCTCGGGTCGATCTTCTTGAGGAGCTCAACGAACCTGACAGCTACAGTTGCAGTGTGGACGTGCATTACAGGCGTGTAGCCTGCAGCTATAGCTGTCGGGTGGTAGAGCACGAATATTCTTCCAATGAACTCGTCTGCAACTGTCGGCGGATTTGTAGTGTGTCCGCAGACGTCTCCTCTCCTAATCTCTGTTCTCGAAACACCTCTGACGTTAAAGCCGATGTTGTCGCCGGGTATCGCCTTTGGTATCCTCTGGTGGTGCATCTCAATGGACTTGACTTCACCCACCTTGTTCGGCGGCATGAAAACTACTCGATCTCCAACCTTCAGAACTCCAGTCTCAACTCTCCCCACAGGAACTGTACCTACTCCAGTAATGGTGTAGACGTCTTGAATTGCTATTCTAAGTGGCTTGTCAATAGGCCTTGGAGGAGGCTCAAACTGGTCTAGCGCCTCGACTAGCGTTGGACCATCATACCAGGGCATCTTATCGCTCTTAATAACGATGTTGTCGCCATACCAGGCAGACACTGGAACGAAGTGTATCTTCGAGACGTTGTAGCCGATCATCCTCAAGAACTTGCTTACACCCTGCTTGACTTCCTCGTACCTCTCCTTACTCCAATTCACTGTTGGGTCGTCCATCTTGTTTATGGCTACAACTAGCTGGTTCACGCCCAGCGTCTTAGCGAGGAAAGCGTGCTCTCTTGTCTGCCCTGCCGCTCCCATTCCAGCCTCGTACTCTCCCCTCTTAGCTGAAACTACTAGAACTGCAGCGTCGGCTTGTGAAGCTCCAGTAATCATGTTCTTGACGAAGTCCCTGTGCCCAGGAGCGTCAATGATGGTGAAGTAGTACTTTGGAGTCTCGAACTTCCAGAATGACAAGTCGATTGTCAGTCCTCGCTCCCTCTCCTCTTTCAACTTGTCCATGATCCAAGCGAACTTGAAGGACTCCTTACCGATCTTCTTTGACTCCTCCTCTAGAGCTCTCATAGTACGCTCGTCTACGTTACCTGTGAGGAAGAGCAAATGTCCCATTAGAGTGCTCTTTCCGTGATCTACGTGCCCTATAACTATGAGGTTTAAATGTGGCTTCTCAGACATTTCATATCACTCCTATTGTACTTCGGCGAAACTAATCTTGAAACCGGCTATTTAAGGTTTTTGCGAATTAAACCATGAGAAAAGTATAGTTTAAGCTTACCTAGATGACAGAGCTATTCTCTCGATTTCCTCCTTCTTCTGGATGGCATACGACTTAGGATCGCCATTAGCAGCTAGAATAATCTCCTCAGCCAAGCACTCCTCAATGCTCTTCGGATTGCTAAATGAAGCCTTCCTAGCACCATCAGTTATGAACCTCAGCGCCAAGTCTAGCCTCCTCATCGGCGAGATGTCGACTGCCTGATGATAAACTATTCCACCGTAAACTATCCTAGTGGTCTCCTCTCTCGGAGCAGTATTCTCAAGAGCTCTAACTAGAACTTGAAGCGGGTTTTCGCCAGTCCTCAAGTGTATTATTTCAAAGGCATGCTTGACGATGTTAGTTGCCAACGCCTTCTTGCCCATGTTCTTTCCAGGCCTCATGATCTTGTTTATCAAGCGCTCAACAATTGGGACTTCAGCCTTACCAAAAGGCTTATGCTCATGCCTACCTCCAGTGTGCGGGAGGTAAACTGGCTTCAAGCATATGTACCTCTTCAATCCTGGATCGCTAACCTCAACATCATCATAAGACCACTTACCGAACAGCTTGATCTCCACTTTCGCAGTTTTACTCAATTGCACTCATCTCCCGTAGGCTACTAGTGGCTTGTAGCTATAACTCTAAGAGAAGTCAATAAATCTTTCGCTCCCCTGCATCGAAAAACTTAAACTTTATCTAAATTAGTTTTACGCGACGTAAAAATAGTTGTGGAGGGCTTACATGTTTGAAGTAAGATGGCATGGAAGAGGCGGTCAAGGAGCTTGGACGGCCAGCAACCTACTAGCAATATCAGCATTGAAGGAGGGGAAGTACACGCAGTCCTTCCCAACCTTCGGCCCCGAGAGGATGGGAGCTCCAATAATGGCATTCACAAGAGTGAGCGACGAGCCCATAGAAATACACTGTGGAATCTACAATCCAGATGCAGTAATAGTGTTAGACCCAACTCTGCTAAGGTCAGTTCCAGTTCTAGAAGGACTAAAAGAAGGAGGACTAATAATAGCAAACTACAGAGGAACACCAGAGGAGCTGGCTGAAACCCTAGGGATCAAAGGTAAGGGATACCAAGTCTACGTGGTTCCAGCAACCGACATCGCAGTAGAAATCCTTGGAAGAGGGATAACCAACACGGCTATGCTCGGCGCACTAGTAAAAGCTACGGGAATAGTCAAGCTCGAAAGCATCTACGAAGCCCTTAAAGAGAGATTCCCTGGAAAAATCGCAGAACTGAACGTGAAGGTTGTTGAAAAGTCATATAAAGAGACTAGGGGGAAGAAGCTGTGAGTCAGTTGAAAGGTTGGCGTGAAGTTCCAATTGCAGGAGTTTGCTGGAAGCTCTCAACAGAATTCAAAACTGGAGACTGGAGAACGTTCAAGCCAGTAATAGATCAGGAGAAGTGCATTAAGTGCTTAACTTGCTGGGTCTACTGC
>QMQZ01000042.1 GCA_003649145.1 Thermoproteota archaeon | reverse complement strand
CTGGTCTAGGATGCCAGCCTGGGGCGCTGGTGGTCCCGGGTTCAAATCCCGGCGGCCCCACCACAAATTGTCAATAAAGAAATATTCGAACAATAATAAATTTAATCTAAAGTAAATAAAAGATCCTTTCAGAATGCATGCGACTTTTCGTTAATGGTATATATGCAATGTTTGGTTAATTTGTAGCAGTAGTCGAATGAAGGAAGTGACGTAATTGGAGCATCTCCTAATCATATACATGGCTGTTGCAATCATATACATTGGATTTTTCGGCTTAATATTATCACGCAAATCTGGAATACCACACATAATATTCCTAGTGGTATTTGGAGTGGCTTTAGGCCCAATTTTACACCTTATAGAGTATAAAGTCCTAGTTTCAGCAATACCTGTAGTTTCCGCAATAACTATAGCTACAGTGACATTTTACAGCGGCATGAGCATAAATGTGGAGACCGTGAAAGCGCACGGAGGTAGAGCTATCATCTTAGCAATAACCGGATTCACCCTCAACACTATTGGATGCGGATTATTCCTCCACCTTTACTGCAACTTCCCCACTCCACTAGCATACATGATGGGAGCAGCTTTTGGAGGAACATGCGCAGCAATAGTTGTAGCTCTATCCTCTTCAGGATCACTACCAATAAGCGAAAGCACAGTAACCATGATGACTATAGACGCCACAATAACAGACGTATTATGCATAGTCATCGCAAGCGTATTTCTCAGCTCCATGCTACTAGGAGAAATTCCAGTAAACGAAGCAGTTTCTAAAATAGTAGCTCAATTTTCAACTGGAATTCTAATTGGATTAATAGTAGGTATCCTATGGATTAAGGCTATGCAGATACTTGGGCAGGAAAAATACACTTACATGCTCACATTTGCAACCCTACTACTTACTTTCGCATCAACTGAAATAGTAGGTGGAAGCGGAGGAGTAGCATCACTCGTTTTTGGGCTAACTCTAGGAAACTACAAATCAATATCATCGACGCTAAAGATGGAAGTTGATAAGAGAACTCTAGAAGTTTTGAGAGTAGAGATATCGCACTTGCACTCAGAGATATCATTCCTAGTTGAGGCATTCTTCTTCACATATTTAGGATTAATATACACTATCGGCAGCACCTTTGAAGTGATAATTGCAGGAGCAATAACACTAATCGTACTATTTAACAGGACCATAGCCGCCTCAATTGCAACTGCGAAAAGCGAAATGGCTAGAGATAGGAGCATAATTGGCGTAACAATAGGTAAGGGACTCGCAGCTGCAGTCATGGGCTCTATGCCAGCCCAATACAACCTGCCACTATCAGATCTAGCAATTAAAATAACGCTAAACGTAATACTGCTAACCAACATAATCATGGTAATACTACTAATAATCACTAGAGTTTTCAGAAAGCCAAAAGCCCAACCCACAGCTACAGAAGCCACCGAGGCTTCCCAAACAAGTACCTCGTGAAAAAGACAGCGAAATCCCTCAAGTCACGGTAAATCTCGGAAACCTCCTCATTCAACATTATCTGAAAACCGCGCGATAACTCGGAGTAAACTAGCTTGCCAAGCCTCGCCTCAAGCAGCTTCTCACCAATCAAATCGCAAGCATTAAAGTACTTTCTCTTCAAGTAAACAACCCACCTATCCCCCTCAATCTTAGGGCCGGCAATAGGGGCTACAACTTCCAAGTATTTTTCAATGAAGCGTTCACTATGCTCTCTCGAGTAAACTGGTGGGCCAAGATGCTTCTCAAGTGCAGGGAGACATGCACTCTCAAGCTCGAACATGAATATTAGATATTTGGATTCATCAGACCAAACCGCACAGTCAATAACTTTAAAGTCATAAACTTCGAGAAGCCGCCGAATGCCTTCAACGGACTTGTAAAATTGACCCCATAAAACGTCTGGAGAAGCTTTGGGGCATCTTGTAACGATGAACACGAAATCTGTACCCCGCTTCTCAATTTCCCTTAAAACTTCGTCGATGTTTAGAGGCATTATTGGAGGCGGATAGAAGAACTTTAAATCAGGACTTTTGATGAAAGCCTTTGAAGCAGCTATAAACTCACACATCTTCTGCAGGGAAAGTGCAGCAGCAACATTTCTCCTCTTATCCACAGGATCGACAACTACGAGTGGAGCTTTAAATAAAGCTAATGGCTCATCACTATCTGCGTAGTAGTTTTCGATGTCAATAACTGTCGAGTATGGCTTCCAATCATACGCAGCTGCCTCTAAAACCCTTATGAAGGACTTGTAGTGTAGTATAAGGAGCTCGCAGAGGTACCCTGAAAAACCCTGAACTTTCACTTCAGCACCATAAACATCAATTCCCTTCATGAACTGCTTTAGCAACCTAACTTCATCCTTCAACTCCCCACTTAAGTGGGAGTTTATGTAGTCGGTGTGAAATGGAGTCCTATCAACAGCTGAAGTTGCCTCTTCCGCACTGCTCACCATGAAGCATGGGACGAGGTCAACTGTAAAACCGTAAATCTCAGCTTCAACATAAGGGTGTTCAGCATAGCATTCAATCCACTTGTCTCCTGCAGCCTCTCTAGCTATTCTAAGCCCAATAGACTCAAGGCCCTCGCGCCCAATTTCCTTGGGAAGCCTGATGAAAACATCTATATCCCTATCACCTGAAATCCAAGTGTCCTTAGCAATAGATCCTTCAACTCTAACTTCAACTTCAAATCCAAGTCTACTTGCGACATTCTTAATGCGAGATAAGACTTCTGATACCACTCTATTAACAGCTTTTCTTTCAACCGCACTTGGCCTAACCTTCTTGAGCACAGCATTAATTACTTCTTCAACTTTAGACATGACGATCGCCTAAGCCAGCTGAACTTCCCTCAAAGTAGTATATATTGGGCCTCTAGGAGTTAAAACGCTCTTCTTAAGCCTAATGCAGTCAACAAGCATCCTACCAAAAACAGCATTCCTATACTCTTGAAAAACCCTTAGAAGCCTTTCAACATTCCTTCTACTCTTAACCCTAGCAATAGTTATATGAGCAGTAAAGCGCTTATCTTCAGGTCTAAAGCCAAGCCTTTTTAATCCAGCTTCAATCTTCCTATGAATCTCCACAACAGCTTCAGCTCCATCACTCACGCCGGCCCATATAACTCTAGGTCTCGTCACTGAAGGAAAGGCGCCTAAACCCTTAACCTCCATTTCAAATGGCGGGCGCACAGCCGACTGCATGATCTTAAATATCTCATCAACTAGAACTGCGGGAATTTCACCTAGGAAACGAAGCGTTAAGTGAATGTTCTCAGGTTTAACTAACTTCAAGTCAGCTCCAGTCTTCACCAGCGCACTCTGAACACCAGTTAACCCTCGAAGTACCCCCTCATCCTCAACGTCAATTGAAATGAAGGACCTAATTCTCTCCAAGCCAGGCACCTCAAGTGGAAATGCTCAGTTAATGAATATGCAGTACATTAAACTTTTAAGGAATACGCACAAGCAATACCGAATGAGGTTGACGTAGAAAATGAAGAGAATAATAGGTTTAGTGGGAATGCCAGGCGCAGGAAAATCAATAATCGCCAAAGTTGCAAAGGAATTAGGAGTACCAGTTGTAGTGATGGGCGATGTGGTTAGAGAAGAAGCAGCTTCAAGAGGCATAAAGCCTACGCCCGAAAACCTAGGCAGACTAATGATTGCCCTAAGAGAAGCTGAAGGCCCCGGAGTCATAGCTAGAAGGTGCTTCCCAAAAATAGACAGCTACGAAAATCCTGCAGTACTAATAGATGGAATTAGAAGCCTAGCAGAAGTCGAGGAGTACAAGAAGAGATATGGAAAAGTGGTGATCTTAGCTGTACATGCATCACCTAAAACAAGATTTGAAAGGCTAAAAAGGAGAGGAAGGGCCGACGACCCCAAAGACTGGAAAACCTTCAGAGAAAGAGACATGAGAGAACTTAAAGTTGGAGTTGGAAACGTCATAGCCTTAGCAGACTACATGCTTATAAATGAGGACTCCAAGGAAGAACTTAAAGAAAGAGCTAGAAAACTGCTAAAGAGGCTGATTAAAAATGATTAAAGTAACCGTCGAAGCAGAAGTCAAGCCCACAGAAGACATGGAAAAAGTTAAGCAGGCAATAACCAACGTATTCACTCCAGACAACATTAGAATTGATGAAAGATTCGGCAAGAAGTTCTTGGTCGCCGAGGCAAAAGGAGCGGAAAGCCTAGCAAAGCTACACGCCCTACTCAGGCGAGAGCAAATTTTAGACGCCGCCAGAAAGATGATGAAGAGGTGGTCAAGCCAGGATAGAGTAATATTCTTCCTAAACAAGCAAGTAGCATATGT
>QMQZ01000041.1 GCA_003649145.1 Thermoproteota archaeon | reverse complement strand
GGTTCCTGCTTGGCAGCCGACTCTCATTAGCACGTCTTTGCCGGAGATTTCGAGAATGTCTATGTAGTAGACTGTCCTAATTCTGACTACTCTTTTTACTGATGATTTTAGTGGTGGACGCTGATATATTGGTCCTTGGAATTCTTCGCATACTTTTCTTAGCTTTTCTTCGCTTACTGGTGCGTGTAGGCGCATTACGCATATGTACTCTTTTCCTGCGTGTACTATTCCTCTTAGTGCCTTAGTGGCATTCTCTAGTGCAACAGGCAATATACCAGTTACTTTCGGATTTCCCCGCCCGTTTAGGGCTCTAGGGTTCCGCCGTGGCCTGCTTTTTTGACTTTTAGTATTCTTTTTACCCATGCTACTACTTCGTGGCTGGTTGGACCTGGTGGCTTATCTAGATTTATTACTCCTAGTTGTATGTATTTCTCTATTGGTCTTGCATTTGGTGGGCATCCGTAATCTGGGTTTGTTGGTTCTTCAGCTTTGATTAGTACTTCCCTTTTGACATCTGCTGGCAGTATTCTCTTATCTCCCAAATATTTCTCCTCCAATAATAAAGTTGGCTTCGGGTTTATAGAATTAGCTTAGCTTATTGCTATTTTTACTATTTCTCGCATTTTCTCTAGTAGTCCTGCTTCTTCTAGTGCTTTTTTAACTTCTTCGTCGCTTGCTCCTACTGGTATTTTTATCTTGTCTTGGGTTGGCTCTATGTGCTTGATGTTCACTCTCCTCCTCTTTACTCCGCTCACGTCTTTTGGTCCTGTTATTAGCACAAATTTGTCGTCTATAAGGTCTACTATTACGCACTTTCTCCCTGCTTCTCTTCCTCTCAATTTCACGCATATTCTGCCAATTTCGATTGCAGCCATATTTTACCGCCTCTCTTGGGCTGCTAATCTAAGTTTCATTGAAATTAAAAAGAGTTTCGCTATTTCTTCTCTTCAAGATAGCTTTTAACTAGTTTTACTAGTACTTCTTCGACTACTTCTTCACTCCACTTTTCGGTGTTTATTATTATGTCGTATATGCTTAGGTCGTTGAGGTCTATTCCGTAGAACTTCATGTACCTCTTCTTATTGCTTTCTTCTCTTACTCTTATTTCCTCTAATGCTTCTTCGAAGGTTTTGCCGTCTCTTTTAGCTATTCTTTCAGCTCTTACTTTGAGTGGTGCTGTTAAGTATATTTTTATGTCTGCGTACTTTCTCGCTATCCATCCGGTTAGGTGGCCGTCTAGAACTACATTGCCCTTCTTGGCTTCCTCTAGTGTTTTTCTGTCTACCTCAATATCGTACTTGCTGTCTCCTTCAGCTTTTAGGTGGAATTTCTCTAGTGTCATTCCGTGCTTTAGTGCCAGTTCTCTAAAGCACTTTCCAGTTGAGAAGTATCTTAATCCGAAGATTTCGGCTAGCCTTTTTGCGTGTCTTGTTTTTCCTGAGCCTGGAGGGCCGCTTACTGTTATTACTATTTTCATCTTCAACTAGGTTGCTGCCTCCCTAACTGCCATCTTTAATAGCCTCTCTAGGCATGCTGGACAGAGATTTCCTCCGTATGGCCTTGTAGGCCTTCTAGAGCTTTTAGGTAGTTTTCTGAGCTTTGATGGTCTTAGCCTTGGTACTCCGTGGAGCTCTTTTTTGCATATTGCGCATTTAGCTGGGTTTGGCCTTCTCTTGAAGTAGTGGATGACTATTCTTCCTCCTGGAGTTTTCACGTATCTCCTTCTTAAGCTTCTTGATCTGAGTGCTCCTCGAGGCATGTTCTTCACCTTAGAATGACAACTTAAATGCTTTTTGAAGGAGTGGGAGGGTTAAGATTGAGCATATGATGTACCAGGTTACGAAATTAGCTTTATCTCCTGCGAATGGGATGGAGAATGGGAGTTGAGCTACATATCCTATTTCAGTTGTGAATGCTCCTGCGAATATTATGAAGAATATCCATAAGGGGAGCATGAATATGAGTGATGGCTTCATCCTCTCAGCCATTACTTCGGCTTCAATCCTCCTTATGTAAGGCTCCTTTTTTCGCAGTTTAACTATTTGCTTTTTATCTCCACTCAATAATGCCTTTCGCATTTCTCTTCTCCACTCTTTTATCTCTTCTGAGTAGCTTCTGAGCTTCTTGACGTCTACTAGAAGGAAGTTTGCTAGTACTGATGTGAGGCCTACTCCTATGCTTATAATTAGGACTGAGATCGTGGATAGTGGTGGGTACTTGTATGGTCCTAGGAAATCTGATATTATTTTTACGAGCCAATCTAGCATTTCGCCACGCTCACTGTGGAGCTTATGACTGTTTGAGATATTTATATCATAGTTAAAAATATTGCTACTTTTCTCCCATTATTCTTCGCACTACTGGGTATAGCTCTTCTACTTGCTCTTGAGTTAGAATGCTCCAGTACTGGTAGAGTATTCCTACTGTGAGTAGCACTCCCATTCCTGACCCTATTGCCCCTATTACATCTGCGATTGCTGCTATTAGTGCGACTATTATGCCGCTAAGTACTGTTAGTGTTGGAATGTACTTGCGCAGAATTCTCTCAATTACTTTTGGTGAGCTCCTGAATCCAGGTATTTGTAATCCTGCTTGTACGAGCTGCTGTGCTTGGTCTGCTGGGTTTAGTCCTGATGCTTCTACCCATATGACTGCGAAAACTACTGAGCTAATTATTAGGATTATGCTGTATATTAGTGGGTGAAGTGGGTCTTGCATCACTGACGACAATCCTGTTGGGGGAGTGACGTAGTAAGCTAGTCCTCCTATTGGGCTGTTGTCTGTTGCGTTGAACATTCCTAGCCAGTTTAGGAATATGTTCGTGTTATCTGGGTTGAATTGCCTCCAAACTAGTAGGGATACGATTTTTAGGTCTACGAATAGCATTGAAGTGAATATTATTGGTATGTTTGACACGTATAGGAATTTTAGTGGTATTTTAGTTCTAAGCCCTCTATATCTTGGGAATGCGACTGGAACTTCTATTCGCATTCCTTCGAGATATATTACTATTATGAATATTGCGATGGTGGTGAGTAGTCCTGCCATGCTCGGCAGAGTTCCTGGTCTGACGAATGCACTCCAAATGTCTCCTCCGGTGACTAGGGTTTGTATGAATGCTAGTACTGCTCCTAAGTATTTTCCGTCGTTAGCGTATATTGGGGCGAATGTGTGCCATGCTATTTGCTGGGCTACTCCTGCTGCTATGAATAGGCTTACTCCGCTTCCTATTCCCCATCCCTTTTGGATCATTTCGTCTAGGAGCATTACTATGATTGATGCTGCTATCAGCTGTACGAATACCAGTATTGCTGCGTCGAGTGGTAATGGGCCAAATGCTCCTCCGAGAATGTATGCAAATGCTTGAATTCCTCCCCATAATATTGCCATTAATTTTTGTGCTCCAGTGAAGAGGGCTCTATCTCTCGGGTCTGAGAAGTCTAGGTCTAGAATTCTTGCTCCAACTAGGAGCTGCATTATTAGGCCTGCAGTGACTATTGGACCTATTCCAAGTTCCATTAGTGTTCCTCTTTTAGCTGCAAATAGCATTCTCATGTATAGGAATGGGTCGTAACCTACTCCTCTAGTGATTCCGTAGAGGGGTATTTCGCTCATAACTAAGTAGATGGTGAGGACTATTGCAGTCCAGATAATTCTCTCTCTTAAGGCGAGTTTTCTTTCAGGTCTTGTGACTTCTGGAACTACTCTGACTATGGATTCGATTATTTCTACTGCGCGCCCCATATGGCTTCACGCTCTACAGGTTTAATTGCACTACTATAGCTTAATTACTTCTCCGCCTGCTTGAGCTATTTTCTCTTCAGCTTTCTTTGAGAAGTATGGGGCTATTACTACTAGTGGCTTTGTGACTTTTCCAGATCCTAAAACTCGATTATATCCTAGCTTAACTACATTAACCACGATTTTTCCGTTTTTAACTTCGGTTAATCCTCTTCTTGTGAGTTCGCTTGCAATTTCATCTAATTGCCCAACGTTTATTGCGTTTATTTTTGGAGTTGTTGATATTGGAGTTTTGAATCCCTTCTTCCCGAAGTAGTCTGGAGCGTACTTTACCACCCATGTCCAGAGGTGCTTGTGTCTTCCAGCTTTGCCGAATCCGCCTTTTAGTCCACGTCCTCTATGCTGTCCAGTTATTCCCCATCCGCACGTTCTACTTCCCCTATACTTTCTTATTTTCTTCCTTCTTCTAACGACCATTGCTTTCACCTTCTAAGCTTCTTCCAAAGCTTTCGAGTTTTCTTTTCAAAGCATACTTCGAGCACGCCATTTCTAAATGTTGCTTTAGCTGTTTCAGGCTTAACCTTTGATGGTAAGATTATCTTCTTATAATACTTTCTATCTTGAACGTGAGCTTCAACTATTAATTTTTTATCTGTTGCCTTGATTTTGATATCTTCCTT
>QMQZ01000040.1 GCA_003649145.1 Thermoproteota archaeon | reverse complement strand
TTCTCCCCCTATCCCTACCTTCAAGTACTCTGACTCTAACTTGAATTACCTCACCAGTAACCCCTGTCCTACCGATTATTTGTATCACTTCTGCCGGCGTTGCATCTCTTTCACTGCTCATCTTACTGCACCACTTATGCTATGCATTGAAATTGTGGAATTTATCTTTTGCTACTCACTTGGCTTTAGACTTCTTCCTAGCTTTCTTAGCCTTCTTCTCCTCTTTAGCCTCGGCAGCCTCAGCTTCAGCTGGTGCTCCCCCAGACTTGATGCGCTCGACCTCTGCAATTATCTCCTTCACCAGTTCAGCTGCATCTCCAGGATCAATTATGCAGGCTGAAGCAGCAGCAACGTCAATTCCAGCAGCCCTACCTAGCTGTGCTTTACTTGGAACGTAAACGTATGGTATTTTCCTCTCCTCACAGAGTAGAGGTAGGTGCGCAACTATCTCTGGAGGGTCAACGTCCTCAGCAATCAACACTAGCTTAGCTAAACCCCTCTCTACAGCCTTGGTGGTCTCATTAGTGCCCTTCTTAATCCTGCCAGTATCTCTAGCTATTTGAATTGCCTCGTAGCTCTTTTCAGCAAGTTCAGATGGAACTTCAAATCTCACGTAAAATGGCTTAGACATCATCTCACCCCTTCATCGAATCATGCGCTATAAGAATCAAAAATCTAGCTTATTAAGCTTTCCGGCTATGGGTGCGTGTAGTAGAATGTGATCTCCTTACCCACACTGTCAACCCTGACGAAGCCAAAGCGCACAAACTGTATCCTGTCATCAACCTTTAAATTCGAGCAAGCTTCCTCGCACATGCCACTGACTTCAGACGCGTCTGGCATAATCACCCTAGCAGGAAGCCACGTGTCCTTAGGAAGCCAGTGAATAATTTGAGAGCGAGGAGGTAGATCCTTCAAGCTCAACCCGTGGAAAGCCGCTATTATAGCGTCACTCTCCACACTCTCAACCTTGAAGTTCATGAGGCCCATCAGCCTATAGACCCCTCCAACTCTCATCTGAACAGCATCCCTCTTGGATATGTAGAGCTCAGCTGTCCCATCACTTACAGGCACCTTTATCTCCCTAACTCCCCGCTCAGGATAGCTTGGGTGGTACGGAACTTTAGCCACGACGCCGCTAGGCACTCCGGTAATCTTTAGGGTAAATGGATTATCTATGAAGAAGTACCTGTTAGCTATCGGCTCGACATACTTCCGATTAGCAGAATACAAGTTTTCAAGTGAAATTGAAGATTCAACAGGCTTAATTCCAACCTCTAATATTATCTCTCTAACGGCTTCAGGGAAGAAGCCCCTCCTCTTAAGAGCTCTCAAAGTCCCTAATCTTGGGTCATCCCAAGACTTGAATAAGCCCTTCCTAATCCCCTCAGCAATCTTCGACTTACTCAAAATCCACCCTGTCAACTTTAACCTACCGAAATGTATTGCTTCAGGGTACTCCCACCCTAAGTACTTGTATATGTACTGCTGCTTAACAGTATTACTTATGTGCTCTTTACCCCTCAAAATGTGCGAAACCTTCATTTCGTGATCATCAATAGCGCAGGCGAAGTTGTACGTGGGCCAAACCCAGTACTTACTTCCAACCCTTGGATGAGGATACTTTTCAACGTCTATAATTCTTAGAGCCACCCAATCCCTAATTGCAGGATTTGGGTGAGCCATGTCAGTTTTAATTCTAACAACAGCATCACCTTCACCTAAAGCTCCACTCACCATTCTATCCCAGAGCTCCATGTTCTCCTCAGGACTTCTAGAGCGGCAGGGACAAGGCTTCCGCGCAGCCTTAAACTCGCTAAAGGCCTCTCTAGTGCAAGTGCAAACGTATGCTGCTCCTAATTCGAGCAGCTTCACAGCGTAGGAGTAGTAGATTGGAATTCTGTCTGACTGGATGTACTCCTCATCCCACTTAGCTTTAAGCCAAAGCAAGTCCTCTCTAATCCAGTCGTAAACTTCAATTATTGGCCTCTTAGTCTTAGGATCTGTGTCCTCAAATCTAAGTATGAATTTCCCATGGTACATCCGCGCATACTCATGACATAATATGATGGGTCTAGCGCTGCCCAAGTGGAGAGGAGCATCAGGATTAGGAGCAAATCTCGTCCTCACAACTTCAAACCGCTCAACATTAGGTAGGGGAGGAAGAACCTTCTCCTCAACCTCCCTCTCAACTTCTACAAGCTCAGGCCAATTGAGCCGAATTACATTTTCTTGCTCACTTAGGCTCATAGAGTTAACTTCATCAACAATCCTCTTAACATGAGGAATAAGAAGCCTAACCTTACGCCTCAAATCAGGCCTTTCACCCAAAATCTTAGATAAAACTGGATTGACCTCAGCTTTACCACCATGCCTATACGCGTTTAAGAACGCGTGCTTCTTAATTAAAAGCTCAACTTCAGGGTCTAAGACCTCCATCTCACTCAAACCTCACATCTCTTAACGAGGAATTAAAATGAAAATATAACGCTGAGGTTTATCTCCAATTTGACTAACATAAGCAACCTTACCTGAAACATCAGACCTCAAATACCTCAACTCCCTCTTACCAGTAAAGATTGCCGCAAGCCTCCTCCCCGGCGAAACGTCCTCCCCAACGCTAACTAGAGGAACAACTATCCTTCCAAGAGCTTCTATCAAATACACTCGATCACCCTTGTGGAGGACGATCAGATCACCACTAGGAGGAAGCACCACAGCACTCTTAATGATAATTCCAGTCTCGAAGTCAACTAGCCACTTATACGCGTCATCATAGATGCGCTGAACGTAAATCTCTCCCCTCAGCTCCCCAACATCCTCTCCTGCATCAACAACCCTAAAACCCTCACCATCAACGACGAGCAACCTACACTCAGCCTTCCCCTCACTAACTATACGCTTAAATTCAGCTTCAGATGCTTCGGCGAAGATTCTTGGAATACTCAAAAAAGCACCTCGACAAAACCTAATACTTCCTCGAAATCACGAAGTCAGCTAACTCCATCAGCAAGCTCTTAGCGTCACTCTCAGGCAGTATTGAAATCGAATCCTTTGCGAGGGCCACATGCCTATTAGCCAGCTCACGGACGTAGCTTATCGAGCCCAAATCCTCAAGCACTTTTACGACTGCATTCAGCTCATCCACTGAAATTTCGCTTTTACCATAAACCTTCATGATCATCTCCCTCTGGCTGCTAGATGCATTCTTCAAGGCGTGAATCATTATTAATGTGCACTTGCCCTCCCTCAAGTCGCTTCCAACAGGCTTCCCCAAAACCTTCTCGTCAGCAGTTACACCTAAAATGTCATCGAGCATTTGGAAGGCAATTCCAATGTTTTCACCATAGCTTGATAGAGCTGCAACTTGCCAGTCACTTCCACCGCCAATAATTGCTCCAACTTCGCAGGAAACCTTGAATAGTGCAGCAGTCTTCTTGTAGATCATCTCCATATACTCCTCCTCGCTCACCATTTCCTCCCTAAGCCTACCAGACATTCTCATGTCAAGAGCTTGACCTTCAGCAATAGTACTCACAGCTTCAGCTAACCTACGTCCAGCTTCAACAACTCTAGCTGGAGGAACTGAAGGATTATCTGCACACTTCAGTATAGCTTCAAAAGCCTTCGAGAACAGTAGGTCACCAGCTAGAATTGCTGTTGGAACGCCCCACACCGTGTGAACAGTTGGAACGCCCCTCCTAAACTCGTCTCTATCCATAATGTCGTCGTGAACTAGTGTGAAGTTGTGAATTAACTCTACAGAGGCCGCTGCTGGTATAGCTGCATCTACATCGCCACCCACTGCAATGCAAGACTGAATAACGAGAAATGGCCTAAGCCGCTTACCTCCAGCCTTAATCAAGTGCCTAGATGCATCATAAAGTTCTTTAGGCCTAGCCTCCTCAGGGAAGAGGCTCCAAATGTACTCATCGACTCTAACGCAGCACTGCTTAATGGCTTCAAGTAGCTTCAAGTTTAGCACCTCCCAAGAATTACGCATAGACTCATTTAAAGATTTTAGTTCTCCTAGCGTAAGCCTCTACATCCACCCCTCTCAGCCTGAGCCACTCAGCAGTTGAGCCAGTAATGACAACTGGAACTTCCCTCAACTCACTAATACTTTTAGCTCCGACGAGGAACATCGCAACCTTTAGCTCTTCAATAAACCTCTTCAAATACCTTATAACTCCACTCGAGCCCTCTTCAAATGCAGGTCTAAGTAGCGGCAATGCAATCCCGACAACCGATGCTCCAAGTGCAATTGCTTTAGCTGCATCCAGCCCGCTCCTAATACCTCCAGTAGCTATAATCTCCAACTTAGATGATGATCGGACTTCGCAAATGCTAATCGCAGTTGGAATACCCCAATTCCAGTATAGCTTCGCCAGAGAAGCGTGAAGCTCGTCGCCTACTGCAAGTGCCCGGTGATACTCAAC
>QMQZ01000039.1 GCA_003649145.1 Thermoproteota archaeon | reverse complement strand
TCATACTTGAAGTGCATTAGTTCTTCGTGGGGTGGCTGTAGGAATTTTTTGGGTGGGAGGATGGTTCGAGTGTATTTTAGCTTTAGTTGATCGTAACTTTTAACATGTTTAAATACCGTTTTCCTATCTTTGTCTACTGGACCTATTATCGTGTATTCTTTTGATATTAAGTTGAAGAGCTTAGGTAGTAGTTCTTTGGAGAATGAGTAGTACTTTTTATCGTTCACTGGTCAGCCCACCGTAGATTGTTAAGTCTGCTAATAAGGTGTGGCTGTAGTGATTATTTGCTTTTCGCTTTAATCGATCTATTTTTAAGTTAGATTACTCGACTTTCTTTGAGGGCTGTAGTTTGTCTTTGGAGTCTGTGACTACTCTAGCCGACCTTTTCAGACTTCTTGATGAAGGATACTTCCTCGCTTATAATGCAGCTGATGGTGAAATTCTGCTGGTAAAGAAGGTTTGTGGGGCTCTTAGGAAGATTTCTGTTCATGGGAGTGCTAAGAACTACATGCTGCACAATTACCGTGGAAAGTTCATGGTTCTCATCGAAGTTGATAGGGAGGATTGGATGGAGAGTAAAAAGTTTAAGGAGATAAAGTGCGATTCTACTGGCACAATCATGGCTGACGGCTTAAGCGCGATTGAGGAATTGCCGGAGGCTGCGATTTCTGCATTGAGTATTGCTCAGAGGTATTCTAGTAGGGCGCTTGACGTTTTCTGTGACATGGCTATCAGGATTATTGAGCTGCTCAGGGAGTCGCCTGATCTGGATGTTGATGGCTTAATTGAGAGGACTGGATACCCGAAGACTATAGTTATGTTTCTTTTAGGTGCAATGTCGACATTTAAGGCTGAAAGTTAAGTTGACAAGAGTTTCAGTCCAGTTTCCTTATCTAATTTCCTTTGGAGCTTCAAGTTTTCTCCTTCAATTATTACTAGTTCCGCTGTTGGATCAATTATGCATCCATTGAGTAGGTGTCCTCCATAAGCTTTTCCTTGAGCGTCTGACACTGTTATGTGTGCGTGTACTATTTTCTCTCCATTTGACTCTGCTATGTTACCTATGCATGATAGTATTTCCAGTGGTCCTTGAAGCTCAATTACTTTGTATTTTCCTTCAACGTATATGCCGAATGCTGCTTTTGAGAGTGCTCCTATGAGCATTAAGCATCCTCCTGAAACTTCGGCTTCATTTACAACTTTCAATATCTCATCTAGCAAGTCTTCACCTGTAGGTAGTCTAGCAACGATAATTCTTCCAATTTTAGCTGATAATGTCATGTTTTCACCACCAGTTGCTTATGGTGAATTTAGCCTTTTAAGAAGTGCTATGGCCCATGCCAATTTCCTACTGTGATTAGCTTTTTAATAGAATCTGCAAGAATCATTTTTAATTTAAGTGAGCGTAAATTTAGGAAAGCTTTATGGGGATTAGCTTTTAGATAGTATTATAATTCTTGGCCTTCTAATTCTCCTTCGCTTTTATCCACTTTTTCAACGAGCTTTTCTATGTCTTCAGATATCTTCTTTAGGATAGTTGCTTCTTCTCGCTCCCATGCGTACTTTGAGATTAATTCTTTAATTTTCATTGGGTTTTTGACTCCAAATAGCACGTAGGGGCTTCTACCTCTTGGCACTTTCACCGTTTTTCCTCCGGCAATTCCTGCTGTTATGGGCAAGCCGGCTAGTTGCTTTTCTGAGACTCCTACGCCTGTAATTGCTTGGTCTTCCCCTAAACCGAGTCCTGAGGGGGTTATTGGTATTATTGTGCCTACATTGAATATCCTTCCAATTAGTCCTCTAACTACTATTAGTTCGCTAAGCTTGCTGTAGCTAATTTCCCTCTGCTTGTGCCTTATGAATTTGAGCTCTGTAACTATCCTCTGATTCGTAATGTAGTAGGTGTGCCCATTCCTGTAGGAGTTTACTAGTGATAGTCCTGCTACTCCGAAAATTGCTGATGAAGCGTATTCTGGAAGGTTGAGCTCTATCTTCATGATTATGCCTAATGCTACGATTAGTATGCTGAAGAGCAGCCACCTCCACCTTATCTTCAATACTGATATTATCGTGAAGGGAATGATTATGCAAGCTGCCCACGCAATTAGAGGGATATAATCGCTCAATTGACCTATAATTTCTATTAATGGTGTGCTAGCTACTAGCTCTGCTAGTTTGCCTCCATAGATAAAGAAGGCTATACTGATTATTACTAGGTATATGAATTTTAGGTACAAGTCGATGAATGCTATCGGGTGAGGCTTAATTTCCTGGATCAGCTCTTCGCCTTCTTTTAATTTCAATGTCATGGCAGTTTCTCCTCGCTCTCAATTAAATTAACTTTTCAAACTATTAAATTCATATGAACCTTTGCTTCGCCGTTTCGGTTAAAGTTTGGTGGGTGAAATATTAAATATAATTACTTCGCAAGGAAGTTTAGCCAACTGTCACGTTCACTGTGGTGGGGCTGCATTGACAGATGTTAAGCCATGGCATTCGATGAGCATCGATGAGGTGTTAAAGGAACTTGACACTACATTTGATGGTTTAAGTGATGTTGAAGCTAAGGCTAGGCTTGAGAAGTATGGTTTTAATGAGCTTGTTGAGAAGGCTAAAGTTTCTGTAATCAAGATATTTATTGATCAGTTTAAGAACTTTCTTGTCGGCCTGTTAATTGCTGCTGCGATAATATCAGCTGTTATTGGTGAGCACATAGATGCATTTGCGATAGTTGCAATTGTAATTTTAAATGGAGTTTTAGGGTTCATTCAAGAGTATAGGGCTGAGCAGGCTCTTGAAGCTCTTAAGAGGTTAGCTGCTCCTAAAGCTAGAGTTCGAAGAAACGGGAGTGAAATCACAATTTTAGCGAGGGAGCTCGTTCCAGGAGATGTCATTATTCTTGAGCCTGGAGATAGAGTTCCAGCTGATGCTAGACTGATCACGTGCACCGACCTTAAAATAGACGAGGCAATGTTAACTGGAGAGTCTATTCCTGTCAAGAAGAATGCAGCCATCATACTTCCAGAAGACACTCCAGTAGCTGACAGGAAGAATATGGTGTTCATGGGCACACTTGTAACTACTGGTTATGGAGAGGCTGTCGTTGTCTCGACTGGTATGAATACTGAGATGGGCAAGATTGCAGCCATGGTTCAGGAAGTCGAGAAGGAAGAGACGCCTCTCATGAGAAGGCTCAATAGGTTTGGAAAGCGCATAGGGACGCTAATAGTTGTTCTGTGCATAATCACTTTCGTTCTGGGCTTAGCTAGGGAGATGGACCCAGTACTCATGTTCATGACTGCAGTTGGACTTGCAGTTTCAGCTGTTCCAGAAGGTCTACCTGCAGTAGTCACTATCACTCTCGCGCTTGGAGTTAAGGACATGGCTAAGAGAAATGCAATAGTTAGGAGACTGGCTTCAGTAGAAACTTTAGGCTGCACCACGGTTATTTGCGCCGACAAGACTGGGACAATGACTAAGAATGAGATGACTGTAAGAAAAATCTACGTCAACGGTAGGATCATCGAGGTAACTGGCGCTGGATATGAGGTTGAGGGAGAATTCCTCTTTAATGGTGAGACCATTAATCCAGCTGAAGATCCTCACTTAGAGCTACTATTGAGAATTGGGCTACTCTGTAGTCATGCAGAGCTTGTTAAGGAAGATGGAAAGTGGAAGGTTCTTGGAGACCCAACTGAGGGTGCCCTTGTGGTTGCTGCAGCTAAAGCTGGCATGTGGAAGCGCGCGCTCTTGAAAGATTATCCTAAGAGGCATGAAATCCCCTTTGAATCTAGCAGGAAGAGAATGACTACTATTCACGAAACAAAGGATGGAAAGCTCGTAGCATACGTTAAAGGTGCTCCTGAAGTTATTCTTGAGCGGTCGCGCTTCATACTTGAAGACGGCAATGTTAGGCTCATAACTGACGCTGATAAGCAGAGAATCTTAACTATTGTCAGAGAGATGGCTCAGAGCGCGCTTAGAGTTTTGGCGATGGCTTATAGGGTGCTTCCAGCTCAATTTGAGTTCATAGATACTGATCAAGTGGAAAGCGAGCTGGTCTTTGTCGGTTTAGCTGGAATGATTGATCCTCCAAGGGATGAGGTTAAGGGAGCTATTGAGCAGTGCAGGAGGGCTGGAATAAGAGTTGTGATGATAACTGGCGATCACAAGCTCACTGCAATAGCGATTGCCAAGGAAATCGGCTTAGTTGAAGGAAATAACTTTATGGTCTTAACTGGAGCTGAGCTGGACAAGATGTCAGATGAAGAATTAACCAAGGTTGTCGATAAAGTGCCAATATTTGCGAGAGTTTCACCAGAGCACAAGGTTAGAATTGTAAAGGCACTTAAGAGGAAGGGTCACATAGTCGCGATGACTGGTGATGGAGTTAATGACGCTCCAGCTCTGAAGTTGGCTGACATTGGAGTTGCAATGGGCATTAAGGG
>QMQZ01000038.1 GCA_003649145.1 Thermoproteota archaeon | reverse complement strand
GCATTGTCTTCAAACTGTATCCATACTCCGTCCATTCTCCTGTATGGCTTCTTCTGCCTCACTACTACTGCTCTGAGCACTTGCCTACGCATTTCTGGCTTGCCTTCTTTAACTGAAACTACAACCATGTCTCCAACAGCTGCTTGCGGTAGCCTTCTAAGCCTAGTTTTAGATCCTACTACTCCTATAATCTGGACTACTTTAGCGCCACTATTGTCTGCGCATTTGACGTATGCTCCTACTGGCAGGCCTGGGCTGACTCCATGCCTGTAGGATACGCCTACTGCTCCTCTACCTCTCTTTGCCACCTTTCTCCTCCTCCACTTTAGCTATAACTACAAATGAAACGGGCTTACTTAGTGGGCGGCACTCCATTATTTTAACTTTATCTCCTTCCTTAGCGTTGATGCATGGTGGGTTGTGGGCTGGAATTCTCGACCTTCTCTTTTCGTATCGCTTGTACTTGGGGACGTAGTGCAAGTAGTCTCTTTGGACTACAACTGTCCTCTGCATTTTCGATCTTACAACTATGCCTTCAATTATTCTCCCTCTCACTTTTATATGTCCGTGAAATGGGCATAGTGGGTCGTCGCACTCCTGTTCTGGAGGTTTTATTCCCGGTACACCTATATTTCTTGCCGGCATCTTCACCACCTCTTCCTATAGGGTTTTTTAACTCTGTCTTCAGGCCTTGCTAAAATTACCTTTCCTTCAACTTCTACGATGCTTCCATCTGGGAGCGTGAATTCAAATGTTGAGCAGATTTTAGGTATAATCTTGATTTCACCCTCATGCAGTATGTGGAGGGTCTTCATTGTTTCGTTAACTACAATTCCCTCCTTACCCACATATCCAGGGTGAGTGCTCCTACTAACTTTAACCTTCAATCCTATAAGCTCGTGCATGACAATATTTTTAGGGGTTATCTTCACTTTTTAGCCCTCCTCAATCCTAGCTCTTCTTCTCTTTGGATTGTGAGTATTCGCGCTATTGCTTTTCTCAGTTCTCTTATCATCTTGGGGTTGTCTAGTGGTGCTCCGCTGGCTGCTAGGGCCCTAGCTCTAGCTAATTCTGCTTTGAGCTCTTCGAGTTTCTTCTTCCGCTCTTCAGGGCTCATGCGCCTAATTTCGCTAACCCTCAATATTGCCAACTTCCTCACTCTCCGCAGCTGGATAAACCTCCTTAATTACTATGTCATCTGGAGTTCTTGTAGGTGGCATTATTCTAACCTTTATTCCGTAGATTCCAGGCTTTAATGCAACATAGACTACAGCTTCATCCACGAGCTCTTCGTGGGGTTTCCCAGACTTCAGTAGTTCTCCAGCTTTGTACTTCTCGTACCTGGCTCTCTCCGACCTCAGCTTGCCACTGATGATTATTTCTGCTCCTCTTGCTCCAGCTTCAATTATCTGCCTTAAAGCTATAAATGCAGCTCTCCTGAAGTGAACTCCTCTCTCCATTGCTCTTGCGATTCTTAGAGCCATAATTTTCGCGTTTAGCTCTGGCACTTGTACTTGGGCTACGGCGATTTGAGGGTTTTCTATTCCAAATCGTTTTTCCAAAATTTCAGCTAGTTCTCTTATGTTTGTTCCACCTCTGCCAATAACAATTCCTGGCCTCTCAGCATAGATTGTGACTCTTGTTCCGAGTGGAGTTCTCTGAATTTCAACTCCTGCATATCCTGCTCTCATGAGCCTTGCAGATAGGTATTCATCTACCTCCATCCGCTTCAAGCCTTCAGATACAAAGTGCTTCTTAACGTTCACCATATCTACTCCTCCTCAGCCACTACAACTTCTATATGAGTTAGCTGTTCGAAGTAGGGTGTTGCTCTTCCAAAAGCTCTTGGAATGTACTTTCTCAGTTTAGGCCCTTTCTGGGCTGCTATATGGATGATCCTTAATTTCTCGACGTCAAGGCCTTTATACTCTGCATTAGCTTCAACACTCTTCAAGACTTTTAAAATCTCCTTGGCAGCCTTAACTGGGTATCTAACTATAGGCCACCCTTGAATCCCTTTATGGTGTGCGGCTTTCCCAGTAAACCTCTTAAATGGAATGGGCTTCTTCTTCTGGATGACCTCTTCTAAATACTTTTGAGCGTCGAGTAAGCGCATACCCTTAATAAACGCGCAAACTTCACGTGCAGCCTTAAATGAAATACGAAGATCTCTACCACTAGCTTTAGCTGTCTTATCGGGATCTAATCCAATTACCGAGTATCCCCAGTTAGGCATTGCGCTCCTACTCCATTTTACTCCAATGATTTTAGGCTAAGCATTTTTAAAATGTACGCTATAAAAAGTTTGCTTTGCCTACTATTAGTCAGCAATGGGTTAAGTTATTGTTTTAATACTTTTAACCGCATCTTCAGCCCTACGGTTTAGAGGGTGTAGGATGTATGCTGCTTGGTCGTTCCAGTATGGAGGGCCTATTCTGGAGAATAAAGTTATTATTTTGCCTCCATGACTTACTTTGTAGCCTTCTAAAGTGGCTTCGTGTCCTCTTAGTATTATCTTTCCACCAACTATTTTCAAGAATTTGACTGTGCAGTTCTCTCCAAAAATCTTTCCTGCTCCTCTAGGTGAGGGATATGCTCCTTGAATTCCGGTTTCATCTGGATCATTCCACAGTATTTCCATTAGGTGCGGCTTCTCTGGGTGAAGTTGATCAGCCTTGGCTATTTCTTCTATATTTTCGGCTTCAGTGGGGACTCCGCCATGAAGCATTACTATCCCGCTTGCCGTTAATGCCATGTGAGGCATTACGTTGAATAGCCTTCTGAATAAGAGGTAGATTAGTGCGGCCTCACTACCGAATTTTGAGTTTAACTCATATGGAAATGTGTGGGGGTGAGCTATGAGGTCGTCTGGACCTTCGTGGTTTCCTCTTAAGAGTATAACTCTGTCGGGATATGAAAGCTTCATCTCTAGGGCTAAAGTCATAACTTCAACTGACTGGTTGCCTCGGTCAATGTAGTCTCCAAGGAAGACAACGTACATTTCATTTGCCTGGAGCTTTGTGAATACGTCTTCTTTTTCGAGTATTTTTAGTAATGTTTCCAAGTCTCCGTGGATGTCTCCTATTACTAGTAGGTCTCCAGATGAGTCGTGTATTTCCACTGATCCGCTTTTAATTGTTAATTTTCCAATAGAACCTCTTCTCCTTTCGTCCTCTAGCAATTCTACCGTGCATCTTACAAGCTCTATGACTTCAGAACTTTTTATTCCAAAGATGTACTTTAAGGCCTCTTTTAGGCCCAGTTCTTCATTCATTCTCCTCACTTTTGAATGCAATTGCTGAGACTTCTAATAGTGATCCCTTTGGGATATCTGCACCCACAGTAACTCTTGCTGGTGGGTTGTCTTTGAAGTAATTTGCATACTCTTCATTGAATTCTGGGAATTGTTTCAAGTCCCTTAGGAAGACGAATACTTTGACTATGTCTTTCATGCTAAAGCCTGCTGCCTCAACTATGGCTTTGATGTTCTCTAGGACTCTCCTGGTTTGCTCTTTAATTCCTCCGTCAACTAATTTTCCGGTTTTAGGGTCTATGGGTATTTGCCCTGATATGAAGAGGAATTTACCTACCTTAATTGCCTGACTATACGGGCCTACAGGTTTAGGGGCTTTTTCAGCAAATACTGTTTCTTTCATCTTCTCACCTCAAAGTATGCTTAAGGTGTAGCCGAGCTTTTTAAGGCTGCTCATGACTTCGTCGACGTAGTCTGGGTCTTGTACTTCAGCTGTTATTAGCACTAGTGCTTTGCCTGGCTTCACTTGAGGTGAAATTCTATCTATCGCCACGTCCAGTATGTTAGCTCTTGCCTCTGCAATTACTCCTAAAACTTTTTTCAGCGTTCCAGGCTTATCTGGCAGTTCAACGATCATTCTTATGACTCTGCCCTCGCTCATCAAGCTCTTCTCCAATATTGTCGCGAGTAGAGATGCGTCGACATTACCTCCTGAAACTACTGCTACAACCTTCTTTCCTTTTACATTGATTTTACCTGACAGTAATGCTGCAGCAGACACTGCTCCTGCTGGTTCAGCAACTACTTTTGCTCTCTCGAGTAGTTTGAACATGGCGTCTGAAATTTCGAAGTCATCTACTGTAACTATATCGTCTACAAGTTCCTTGACTAGTTGAAATGTGTACTCTCCTGGGCTTTTAATTGCTATTCCATCTGCTATCGTATCGACTTTTCGTAGCTTTACTATGCGCCCTAGCTTTAAGCTCTCATACATAGATGCTGCGCCTTTAGCTTCAACTCCAATGACTTTGACGTCCGGCCTCCTCTTTTTAATTGCAGTTGCTATACCAGATATTAGCCCTCCTCCGCCTATTGGAACTACAACTATTTGTGCATCTGGTAGTTGTTCCAAGATTTCAACTCCAATAGTTCCTTGACCAGCAATTACGTCTAGGTCGTTGAATGGGTGTATGAATTCAACGT
>QMQZ01000037.1 GCA_003649145.1 Thermoproteota archaeon | reverse complement strand
CTCCAAACTATTTTAATTGCATCGCATAGAATTTCGCATAAGCCGCAGTACACACATTTCTCTTCATCTATTTTTATTGCACCTTCGGCCCAGATTTCTTCAGTTTCATACTCGACTAGTTCTTCTTTCTTTGGAATGCGGATTTCAGCTTTAATTGCATTTCTTGGGCATATTTTTTCGCACAGTAGGCATGGCAGGCACTTATTTTGGTCGACTTCAATTTTCCCTTTAGCCTTCAAGTATTCAGGTTTATTTTTAAATTCAACTGTTATTGCATTGAGTGGGCATATTGCAGAGCATAGTGGGCAGACTACGCATTTTGTTTCATCGATTATTATTAATGGTGCTTCAATTTCTCCTGCTGCTACTTCCTTTACTGGTCCTAGCATGATGGCTTCTTCTGGACAAACTTTTACGCATAATCCGCATCCAATACATCTATCTTGGTGGAATTTCAGCTTCTTGACAAGTTTTTCTGCTTTCCACTCGTATTCCATTAAGTGGTCTACTGAAATAAGCTGCATAGAAGGCTTTTCACTGGTCAACGCTATTCCCTACCTCGAATTCGCTCCCCAGAGGCCCTATATCCTTAATTTTCTCTACAAATTTGGTTATTCTTTCTGCTACTTCTTCTCCTTCAGGTGCGCCTGCTCCTATGATCTCCACTCTTTCAGGGTTTATTCCCATTATTTTGAGCGCTTCTCTAAGTGCATTAATCTTTCTATTTGCTCTGGTTCTTCCAGTTCTATAGTGGCAGTCTTGCTCTCTACATCCAATTATCATTACGCCATCTGCGCCTTGCTCTAGAGCTTCTAAGATGTGTATTGGATTCACTCTAGCTGAGCATGTCACTTCAATTATTCTAGTTCCAGTTGGGTAGGGTATCCTATTTATGCCTGCGTTATCTAGAGCTTCATATCCGCACCACTTACATGCAAATATTATTATTAGCGGGTATTCCTTCTTCTCTTTCAGCATTGTCTTTATCATTGTTGATATGGCTTCATTGCTTAGGTCGATTGTTGTTTGCAGTGCTCCTGTTGGGCATGCTGCTATGCAGGCTTGACATCCTGCGCATGCTTCTTCTATTACCTTTAATCCTTCACCTGTCAACTTTAATGCGTTGTAATCACACGACAAGACGCATAGTCCACATTTGATGCATTTTGAGTGATCGACAATTGGTGCTTGTACTTCAATTTCTAAATTGTCTTTTAGTAGTAGTGTTGTGGCCTTGGATGCTGCAAGTCCAGCGTGCGAGACTGAGTCTGCTATGTCTTTTGGGCCTTGACAAGCTCCTGCCAAAAATATTCCTCGCATAAATGTCTCTGAAGGCCTTAGTTTTGGGTGGTATTCTAGGAAGAAGCCTTCAGGGCTTAATGGTATTCTTAGTATCCTAGAGAGCTCTTTGCTTCCTTCAGCAGGCTTTACGCCTGCCTCTAAAACTACTAGGTCAACTACAAATTCTAATACTTCTCCAATCATAGCTTCAAAAGCTCTAATCTTTAGTGTGCCATCCTCGTTCTCCTCGATTTCACATGGTATTCCTTTGATGAAGTATACGTTTTCCAATTTTCTGACTCTCTGATAGAACTCCTCAAAGCCTTTGCCTGCAGCTCGTATGTCTATGTAAAATACGTAGACGTCTACTTTTGGATTTAAGGTTGCCAGATAAAATGCGTGTTTTAAGCCAGCCATGCATCCAAATTTGCAGCAATATGGTAGATGCCTTTCATCTCTTGACCCTGCACATAATATTATTGCTGCTCTTTTAACTTCACCACCATCAGATATCCTAACAACTTTACCTTTTGTTGGACCGTCTGGATTAATTAGTCTTTCAAGCTCTATTCCTAAAATTACGTTCTTGAATTTTCCATATCCAAATTCTGCAAGTTCTTCTTCTCCAATTATGCTAAATCCAGTAGCTACAATTATTGCTCCCACATTAATCTCTATTTCCTCTTCTTTTTGCTCGAAGTTTATTGCTTCTTTATCGCACACTCCAACGCATGACATGCATCCTATGCAGTTCTCGATGTCTATGTATGGTGCTGGTGGGACCATTTCTGGAACTGGTTTTACTATTGCCTTCCTAAATCCAAGTCCATTATTATATTCATTCGGCATCTCTATTGGGCATATGTCTAGGCACTTGTTGCATCCATTGCATTTCTCTTCATCCACATATCTTGGCTTCTTCAGAATTTTGACCTTATAGTTTCCAGGTGTGCCTTTAACTTCTTTTACTTCACTTAATGTTAGGACTTTAATGTTAGGGTGGGTGTATGCTTTTGATAGTAATGGACCCAGTATGCAAATGCTACAGTCTAATGTTGGGAATACCTTGTCGAGCTTAGCCATATGTCCTCCTAGGAAACCTGTCTTTTCGACTAGGTATACTTGAATGCCTTTTTCGGCTAGATTTAATGCAGCTGTAATTCCTGCAACTCCTCCACCTATGACTAGTGCATTTCTTTTAACAGGTATCTTTACTTTTCTTGTTGGCGTAAGATATGGTGCTGCTTCTATTGCTGCTCTTATTAAGTCTATGGCTTTGATGGTGGCTTGCTCTGGGTGTTGCCAGTGAACCCAGCTGCACTGCTCTCTTATGTTGACAACTTCCACATATCCACCATTGAGTCCTGTTTTCTCGGCATGTTCTCTAAATAGCTCCTCATGTAAGTGTGGAGTGCATGCAGCAATTATAATTCTGCTTGGTTTTTCGTTCTCAATTATTTCCCTCATTTTTTGCAGTCCATCTTCGCTGCACCAATGATCGTGAATGTAGCATGGCACCCCATTTTGTTTGGAGATTTCGTCTGCAATTTTTTCTACATCGATGACTCCAGCTATGTTGGTTCCGCACTTGCAGAGCAATAGGATTACTTTATCGTTCAAGTTGACCACCTATAGTTTTGCTAATATCTTTTTAAGTACCTTATCTTCAGACTCTATTCCTTCTGGTGGTTTAATGAATGGGATTAATTCTATTTCTTCACCATCAATTCTAAATATCGTTCCTCCCGACTCAATGCCATTTATCGCTGTTGGAATGTTGACTTCTGATATCTTTGCCACTATAGTTTTCCTCTCACCAACGTAGATTATAGGTATCTCCTTCAACCTTTTCACGATGCTTCTTGGTAAGTGAACGTAGGGGTCACTGCCAACTATTAATGCTGCATCTACTTCTCCGCTTAACAACTTTGATGAAGCATTTGTGGTGGTTGGATTGCGAATCGGATTTCCATTTGAGAATTCTATTGCATGTGTAGCTCCTAGTAGCTTGTATGGTATGAGCGCTGCTCCCATCGAGTTTAGGTCTTCTGCGAGTGGAATTAGGCTGCTTTCCCTGCCTGTTGCACTTATCGCTTTAACGAGTGAAATTAATTCTCTGTATATTTCTCTAGACATAATGTTGCTTAAGATGTGTGGTCCTGCGAAGGCAGATATGAATGTCGACTTCTTTATGTCGTCGAGTAGGATGGCCCATGATTCTAGTGTTATTTCTAATTCGTCGAGGCTTGGAATTTTGCCTGTAGATATGGATTCCCTGAGACGCTTGAGAAAATCTATTTCCATGCCTGGTTTAACTATGATTCTGTGCTGTGCTATCTTCATGTTTTCATTTTCAAAGTAGTCTATAGCCAAGACTGTTCTGCTTTCCCTGCCGGACTTGATAACTTCTCCTCGAGGGAAGATTGTGTACCTGCTTGCATGCCTTAGGTGTGTGTCAGCTATGTTGGCGAAGAAATACATGATGAAGTCTGACTTCTCCAGAACTTCTTCAAGCTTAACGTTTTTAATTTCATTTTTCTTCGCTAATGGGATATGGATGTGGCATATGCTTGGAGGAGAGTCAAATACTCCATTAACTTTCTCTGCAATTTTCAATCCAATTTCAATTGATCTGTTAAGGCTACTACTAAATCCGTATATTAGAGGCTTCTTGGCTGATGCTAGGATGCTTACTGCTTTCTCGATGGCTGTGTCTATATCGTCTTCACTGCACTTTAGCCTCTCCCTTTCTAGCTCTTTAATTCTCTTTGTCCCATGACTGCAGGAGCCCCAAACCTCAATGACCGAGTTACCTTCAAGAATTACAACTATGTCATTGCATGTCAATGCGCATCCGGTGCAAACTACATTTTCAACCTTCTTCATGCTACCACCTTTATAGCTTCACTAAAGCATACTTCCTCGCAGATTCTACAGTTCATTCTGTGAGGTGGGTATCGTCTGCACTTTTCTATGTTTAAGACCTTAATTTTCCCATCTACAACTGTAAATACGACTTCATTGTTAACTGGATTTAACCCCTTACCGACTTTGGGGTCGATACTCACGTTCGCCGGGCAGGCGATAATGCAGTTTCCACAGCCAATGCACTTTTCCTCTTCAATTTTAATTAGGGTTTCAGCCGCCTCGTAAAGAGGTTTAAGTAACTCTTGGAGTTTCTCCAAGTTTTCCCTATATTTGGG
>QMQZ01000036.1 GCA_003649145.1 Thermoproteota archaeon | reverse complement strand
TGAATTCTAAACTGGGCTTCTAGAGGTATGTCCTCGTCCTGCAGGCCCATGGTGAAGCCGCAGTAGTCTATGAACTTGAGAAACATCATGAACACGTTGTCTATGAAGTGCCTGCCAGCATCAGTGCCGTACTCCTTAACGATGTAGTGGAGCAAGCTCTCAGGCTGCCCAGCTCCAATAGACTTCTTATCCAATACGCCTGCAACTAGGTATCCGTCTCGAACTACTACGTAAGCGTCATACGGGCAGTCCTCCTTCAAGCAGACGTCGCACTTAGCACATATGTTTGCTTTGAGGGAGAAGTTGAATCCTCGAGGTAGGAATAAGCTTACGAGCTGCTTTCCAGTCCAGAGCTCCTCAGGGTACTTTATGGCTGGCGGTGGCAGTGGACCCCTATACCCTGCAGCCATGAGGAGCCTGCAAACTTCCTCCTTATTCAGTAAAGTTGACTTGCGAGTTAAGAGGAATGCTCCAGTAATATAGTCTTGAATGGCGCCCATTATTGGGCCGCCGTACCTGGGCGAGAGTATCTGCTCTTGAACTAGCATTAATATTCTAGCTTCAGCTCTAGCCTCCTCGCTCTGCGGGACGTGTAGATTCATTTCATCTCCGTCGAAGTCGGCGTTGTACGGCGGGCATACGCATAAGTTCAACCTAAACGTCTTGTATGGCAACACCTTGACTATGTGAGCCATGATCGACATCCTGTGGAGTGAAGGCTGCCTATTAAATAGAACTATGTCTCCATCCTTGATGTGCCTCTCAACAATGTATCCAGGCGCCAAGTTGTCTGCAATCACCTTCAAGTCTTTCGGATACCTTAAGTCAATCCTCCTTCCGTCAGGGCGGATAACGTAGTTTGCACCTGGATGCTGGTGCGGCCCCCTCATGACGAGCTTCCTCATCTCCTCCAAATTCCACTCGGTCACTCGCTCTGGAATGGTGAGTATCTTAGCGATCTCAATTGGAACTCCAACTTCATTTATGCTAAGGTTTGGATCTGGAGAAATGACGGTTCTAGCTGAGAAGTCAACTCTCTTTCCTGAGAGGTTGCTCCTAAACCTGCCCTCCTTGCCCTTCAACCTCTGAGTAAGCGTCCTCAAAGGTCTTCCAGACCTGTGCCTAGCTGGAGGTATGCCTGAAACTTCATTGTCGAAGTATGTGGTGACGTGGTATTGGAGGAGCTCCCACAAGTCCTCGATTATGAGCTGTGGAGCTCCAGCCTCAATATTCTCCTTCAACCTCTCATTAATCCTGAGGATGTCAACCAACTTGTGGGTCAAATCGTCTTCAGACCTAACTCCAGACTCTAAAGTGATTGAGGGTCGAACGCAGACTGGAGGGACAGGTAAGACTGTGAGGACCATCCACTCAGGCCTAGCCACCTTGGGGTCAAATCCAAGGAGGACGAGGTCTTCATCTGGAATTCTCTCAAGCCTAGCTCTAACCTCTATTGGAGTTAGCCTTACGCTCCCCTCTCTAAGCTCCTCGTAGAATGAAGTTGGCTTTTCAAGCTTAATCTTATACTGCCTCTCATGGCAGTGCGGGCACTCAGAAGTCTTAATGGCCTTCTTCATGATCTTGTTGGTGAGCTTCCTAGCGAGCTCAGGCCACCTACCCTTATACTTCTCCAAGAGCTTCTTGTACTTCTCAATCTCCTCCTCTGGAATTAGTATGCGGCCGCACCTTCTACAAGTAGCTCTCAAAACTTGGTGGATGAGCTTGGCGAAACCCACGTGGATGACCGGCCTAGCTAGCTCAATGTGGCCGAAGTGCCCTGGGCACTCCCCAACCCTATTACCGCAAGTAGCGCAGCGCTGGCCTGGCTCAATTACGCCAAGCCTCCTATCCATCAATCCTCCTTCAATTGGCCAGCCGTCCTCGTCGTAGGTGTCTGCAGTTATAATCGTAGTTACAGACATTCGCCTAATCACGTCTGGAGAGAGCAAGCCGAACTTGATGGCTTTAATCTGCTTGAAAGACTCGGACAAGACTACCACCTCTAGATCCTCTCACCCAAAATTAGTCTCGGGGCAATGCACAAGCTCATGAGCTCTTGAAGTAAAAGCTTAAATGCGTATGACATGACTACTGGAGACACCTTAGCCTTCTCTCCGCAGAGCCTACAGTAGTACCTGTCTCTAACCCTGTCATAGTAGGCTATGAAGCCGCAGTTCTCACAAACGTAAACCACAGTCCTGTCAGACTCGTCTAGAAGCCTCTCCTTGAGGAGCAGAGCAGCGCCATGCCCTATCAGGCAGTCCCTCTCCATCTCTCCAAATCTCAGTCCACCCTCACGCGCCCTACCCTCAGTAGGCTGCCTCGTTAATATCTGCACTGGACCTCTAGCCCTAGCGTGAATCTTGTCTGCAACCATGTGGTGCAGCTTCTGGTAGTAGACTATGCCTATGAATATTTCAGCCTTAAGCATCTGCCCAGTCCTACCGTCATACATGACTTCGCAACCGCTAGGCTTGAATCCAAGCCTCTTCAATGCCTCCCTCAAGTCCTCTTCAGGCTCACCGCTGAATGGGGTGCCGTCAACGAATCTACCTTCAAGAGCTGCGACTTTACCTGCAATAGATTCTATGAGCTGCCCTACAGTCATCCTTGAAGGGATTGCGTGAGGATTAATTATCAAGTCTGGGACTATCCCGTCCTCGGTGAAGGGCATGTCCTCTTGAGGGACGATCAGCCCAATTACTCCCTTCTGCCCGTGCCTTGAAGCGAACTTGTCACCTAGCTCAGGAATTCTGTGATCCCTAACTCTAACTTTAACTAGCTTATCCCCCTCAGCAGTCTTGGTTATCATTACGCAGTCAACATACCCCTTCTCGCCGTGCCTCATGCTCAGAGAAGTTTCACGCCTAATTCTAGTGGCAACTTCAAGCCCTCTAGGCTCCTCCAAGAATCGCGGTGGGCTCGTCCTACCCACGAGGACTATTCCGCCAGTAACTTCCGTTTCAGGCTCAATAATTCCGTCTTCACCTAGAAACTGGTAGACTTCAGCAGTCCTGTAACCTCTAACGGATGGGTCTGGGATCTCAATGATGTCAACTTCTCCGCCTGGGTACTTCTTCTCCTCAATTTCATAGCACCTGAAGAATGTTGAGTGCGCTAATCCCCTCTCGATAGCTGACTTGTTAATTATGAGTGCGTCCTCGATGTTGTAGCCGCTATACGAAAGTACTGCGACTATGAAGTTTTGACCTGCAGGCCGCTCATCATACTTGATGACGTTCATAGCTCTAGTTCTAACCAGCGGCTTCTGCGGGTAGTGAAGGATGTGCGCTCTAGAGTCCATTCTAAGCTGGTAGTTGGCTGCGTATAGGCCTAGAGCCTGCTTAGCCATTGCAGCTTCATAGGAGTTTCTCGGAGACTGGTTGTGCTCAGCGTACGGTATTATAGATGCGCATATTCCGAGTATGGTTGCAGGCGCAATTTCGAGGTGAGTGTGCTCTGGAGTTACGTCTTCAGGGTTCAGCGCTATGTAGGCGTTCTCCTCCTCTTCAGCGTCCAAGTACTCTATGAGGCCCTCCTCGATGAGGTCGTTCCAGCCCCACTCTCCACGCCTAATCTTGTCGACGTGCTCCTTCTTCAACTTCACTTCTCCATTCTCAACTACTATGAGCGGCCGCCTAACCCTACCCCTATCGCAGTTCACGTAGACCTCGTTGATGTACTCGTCCTTGTAGTGGGCGATGTTGACTTCATGTGAAAGTCTGCCCTCCCTCCTCATCCTCCTAACTTCAGTGCAGAGTGCTTCAGGGTCAGGGTGAATTCCTATTAGCCTGCCATTCAAGAAAACTTTAGCTCCCTTAATGTTCTCCTTCCTAGCCCTCTCAAGAGGCTCAACACCAAGCCTGTAGAGGGCGCGCTCAACAAACTTCTTGTCAAATCCAACTGAGATTATAGCCATTAAAGCGAGGTTCTTAACTAATCCACAGTTGGGACCTTCAGGAGTCTCGTTTGGGCACAGCCTACCCCACTGGGTTGGGTGGAGGTCTCTCGCTTCGAAGTGAGGCTGACTCCTACTTAGCGGTGAAACAACTCTTCTGAGGTGGCTTAGAGTTGACATGTAGTTTGTCCTATCTAGAAGCTGGCTCACGCCGGCTTTACCGCCAACCCAATTTCCAGTGGCTAGAGCGTGCCTCAACCTCTCAGTTATCACGTCTGCTCTAACGAGAGTGGCAACGTTAACTCTCCTACCCCTACTCCTAGCCCTCTCAAGCTGATACTTGACGTCCCTGCAGAAGCTCCTAAAGGCAACTCTAAATAGGCTCATGAGGAGGTCTCCGGCGAGCTTAAGCCTCTTATTAGCGTAGTGGTCTTTATCGTCAGGCCTACGCCTCCCCAAGACGAGCTCCAACAGCTTTTCAGCCATCTGCCCTAGGAAGTAGGCCTTCTTCTTCCTGTCCCTAGGCGTCGACCCTAGGTGGGGTAGGAAGTACCTGTCCAAAACCTGCTTAGCCCTCTCAATCCTGTAATCCCTAGCCTGGCCAATTGCAATTCTATTGCCAATGTAGTCAAGCGCGTCTTCGACGGTTGTAATGGCTGAAGCCTGCTCGATGGACGGTATGAGGAGCTGCTGAATCTCAAAGTCATCTGAAACAGCTTCAACGATCTCCCTATCAGTCTTCAAGCCTAAAGCTCTCATCAAAATTACGAGCGGAATCCTGCCTGGAACTGATGGGAATGAGACGTGGAGAGTTCCATCCTTAATCCTCTCCATGGTGACTGGAACCCTAT
>QMQZ01000035.1 GCA_003649145.1 Thermoproteota archaeon | reverse complement strand
TCATAACTTCCGCGGGTCTATCGCGTCTAACGCCCGGCGTCGTGGTCAATAGGTCGTCTAGGCTCCTTCCATGGGTCACTAGAAGTAGTGCGCCATGTAGCTTAATGTATGCTGGGTCGCCGAGAACCCTCACATTAGGAAGTTTGTATATCGCCTCAGCATAATCTCGGAAGATTGCTGGTGAAGGTAGTGCTTGCCTTGTAGTGTCGTGATTTCCAGGTATAATTATTATTCTTATGTGGCCAGGAATTTGAGCTAAGTATTCTGCAGCCATCTTGTACTGCTTTTTAATATCTCTTACCAAGAGCTCCTTTTCCTGACCAGGATATACTCCAATTCCATCAACTATGTCTCCTGCAATTATCAAATACTTCACTTGTCGCGCGAGCTTCCTATATTTCTCAACTCCTAGTCTACCATTAATCCACAATAGGAATCGATTGAATGCTGAGCGCATGAAGTACTTACTTCCTACATGCAGGTCAGAAATTAGGGCGGCTAATATTCGAGGCTTAGATTCTCTTGCACGTATGCTCGGTATTGGAATTTCAGGTTGAATTATGTCTGAAACTATGATTATGTCTCCTACTAGTTGGCCCTCAATACATAGCACTTCATCGCGGATAACTTTTTCAGCTTTGCTTAAAACGTTTGGATCTTTCTCATTGACAACTGCTCTTATGCTTCCAGTTGGGTCTTCTAATTCAAGGAGTATTTTGCCGCCAGCGGTTTTTCGCTTATCGGTTACCATACAAACTATTTTTACTACGCCTCTTCCTCTTTGGGCCCACTTCTTAATCTGGCTAATAGTTATCGTATTTCGAACGTCGAAGCGCTCTCTAAGCAGTATTTTCTTAATCTTCTGATAGCGACTTAGAAAGTAGCTTATGAATCCTTCTGAGCTGCCGTCGGGATTAATAACTTGAGTTGGATCGAAAATTACCTCTTCATCTACAGGAATTTTTTCAGCATCAATTACCTCTTCTTCTCGCTTAGCTTCCTCTTCCTGAATGAGTTTAAAGAGTAGTTCTGCAGTTAAGACAATAGGCTTCTCATCTAGGGTCCCAATTTTTTCAATTACTTTGCACGCTACTTCAAAAGCATCTTTTCTTCTAGCAAGAGCGTCAACCGCGTCTGGACTTATCTGAAGTCCTGTGCTAAGTATTTTAGCAATAGCTCGCCTAAGTTCACTAGTCATGGAGTTCATCTCATTTAAGCAGGCTATTACTAAGTAACACTAATTGACTCTTGAGACTAATATATTTGAAGCAAACCTCTGGCTAGTCTAAAGTGAAAGCGACAAAGCGCGTCTTTCAACTTGAACAACGAATTAGGCATTTCAATTTAACACTCTAAACTCCATTGCACAAATGTTAAACGTTAGTCGTGTAGTTGCTGTGTGCAATCAAGTTAGAACGCATTTCGCATAAAGCTAGGCTAATTGAAACCTACAAACTTTTAGAAATCAAGTTGAGAACGTTAATATACCTTGTACCCTTTACTAATAACGTTGAGGTGTGGAGGTTTATCATATGGCTACCGTAGGAGCAACCGCAGTAGGTATAGTGTGCAAAAATGGAGTTGTGCTAGCTTCAGAAAAGCGTGTAGCCTATGGCTACACCATAATAAGCAAGGTAGGGAAAAAAGTGTTTAAGATCACGGACCACTTGGGGATGGCTTGTGCAGGACTCATTTCAGATATGCAAGTTATAGCACGCTCACTGGCTGCTGAAGCCAGTCTATATACGCTAGATCACAAACGTCCAATGCCAGTACGAAGTTTAGCAAAACTCCTCTCAGTAATTCTCTATGGTAAAAAGCTTATTCCCTACTTGACTGAAACGATAATTGCTGGAGTTGACTCTTCAGGTCCTCATCTATTTGTGCTAGATCCTCTTGGGTCCTTAATAGAGGATAAGTATGCGGCAGTAGGTTCAGGTTCCACCTTGGCTATCAGCATTATTGAATCAAACTATTCGCCAGACATGGACGTGGCAGATGGCGAAAAACTTGCTGTCGAGGCAATTAAAGCTGCCATAAAGAGAGACGCTATTTCAGGAGACGGAATAGATGTCCTAGTAATAACTGCTGAAGGATCTAAGGAAAAGTTTATTCCAATTGAAAGCTAAGCTTATACCAACTTTATCGGCTTATCCAACTTACTTAGTAGGATAATTCTCGAATTTACAGAAAAATCGATCATCTTATAGCCAGTATATCTTGATAGCTGCTCTCCAAATTCTTTGACTTCCTCAAATCTTGGCATAGCATCTAACGGCAGCCTATACCTAAACCATCCGAGGCTCATAGCCGCTTTTGGCTCAACATATGTTGGTTCCGCTTTACAAATGAGCTTAGCATACTTTTCTGGGCTGTGCATATTTAGTTGCTTAACTAAGGTTACCCTTATCACAGTTGGGCAAGAGAAGCTCTTGAGGAGCTCTAGTGTTTCATTTAGTCTCTCCCATCCATCTTTTATTCTCGGCCTACAGACCTTCCTATAAGTTTCTTCATCTGGAGCTGAAAGGCTTACGTAAAGTTGACTTGGCTCATACTCCAAGTTGCTGAGCACTTTAGGGTTAGTTCCATTGGTTACCAAGAAGACCGTTTTGAACCCATGGCTAAAGAATGATCCGATAAGCTCGCCAATTTTAGGATAGAGTGTAGGCTCTCCAACAAGACTTATCGCCGCATGAATAGGTCTAAATGCTTCTTCAAGCATTTTTCTATCAACTAGCTTGTTGCTTTTCAACCCTGAAAGAATTTGCCTCTGCTTCAAGATTGCCTTTACTACAATTTCCTCCGGCTCATCGTAGTCCATCAATGACATTTCATCCCAAGATAAGTTTAGGTCCGAAGCCTGCACCCTCCAACAATATAGGCACTGCTGCGTACAAGCGAGGGTCGGTGACATTTGAAGACATCTATGGGACGGTATTCCGTAAAATTTCTGCTTGTAGCAGAACTTCTCTCCCTTAGTTAACAGTGATGCTTTAAGCCAATGGCATGGCTTGACAACGCTAGTCTTGCCTACAAAGTGGTATCCCTGCCGCTTGTACACATCAATGATCTGCTTTGGAATCGCCATTTCACCTGAGACTACTAAAATGAAAACTTAAAAGTATCGGCGAACCGCGCAGTATACTGTGTATATGGCCTCCAATGAAGTAGAAAATCGATTCAGTTCAGAGAGAGCTAGAGAGCTTCAGCTAGTTCTATCGATGAAAGTTGTGGAGCAAGATCAGCTTGCTTTACCTCCTAAATTAATCTGCGGCGTCGATGCCTCATATGTGGGAGATAGAGCTGTAGCTGCTGCAGCCCTACTAGATTTCCAATCCTTAAAACTTGTCGAGAAATCAGTCATTCTCTGTAAGGTAAACTTACCTTACATTCCGGGTTTTCTTGCTTTTAGGGAATTGCGCCCAATTATTCTGTCTCTCAAAAATTTGAAGAAAACACCCGATTTAATTTTAGTCGACGCTCATGGAAGAGCTCACCCTAGATTTTTCGGCTTAGCTTGTCATGTAGGTCTAGCTGCTGGCATTCCATCGATAGGCGTTGCAAAAAGAAAGCTCTGCGGCGAAATACTACTCAATTCACCCTTACAGGAAAATGTTTACCCAATTATATTCAAGGGGAAAATCGTTGGTGCAGCAATTCGAATAAAATCTAAGTTCATTTACGTGAGTGTGGGGTACAAGGTCAGTTTAAATACGGCAATAAAGATAGTTCTTCAATGTACTAAGAGTCAGAGTTTGCCTGAACCGATTAGAGTAGCGCATAATTTATGTAAATCTTTTAGATCTTATTTAAGTTAGCTCTACGCCTTATTTCCTTAATAATGTCTGATGTCTTGAAGAATTTGCAATTCGTATACTTCTCTTTTACTCTAATCACTCTAGTGTTAAGTCCTCTAGACTTTAATTTCTCTTCAAGCTCTTTTTCGGATACAAAGCTCTGATCAGGCCCTAAAACTAGTATGTCTGGTTTCAGTATCTCCATGATTTTCAAAATATCCTCTCCTGGATGCCCTAAGACAGCATCATCGACATACTTCAGTCCTTTAACAACCATGAGCCTCTGATCTTCTGGCACTATTGGTAGATGCCCCTTAAACCTCTTTACACTTTCATCTCTAGCAACTACGACTGTAAGCTTCCCATATTCACTTGCTTTTTTAATAAACCACAAATGCCCGGGATGTATTATGTCGAATGTGCCGGCTATGACTACTTTTTTTCCTTTTGCTTCTGGGACTTCGAATTGCCAATTATATTTGAGTTTTCCAAGAAAGCGTAGTGAGTCAAGTAAACCTTCAGCATAAACTACGCAGACTAGGCTGGTAAATAAGTCGCCCATTTTTAAGTAGTACTTGGCATCTGATAGATACCTATCTGCTAAGTCAACAATGCCTTTCACATCTTCTTGTTCAACACCCTTCTCCTTAATCTGATTTAGAACATTGTTTAGATTGTTTAGGTATCTGGCAACTTTTTCTGCCGTAGCTTCTCGTGACATATTTTTCGCCCAAAACAGTGTAGCCTTATTTGTAATTTAAAATTGTGCGTGGTGCTTCAGCTAGTGTAACGAGTGCTTCTGCCTCTACGAAGTGTAATTTTCCTGGAATGACTATCGAGTGAGGCGGTCCGCCAAAGTTAAGTTTAACTATATTAGCTAATGCGTCTGCCTTAACTATGGCGTCCACGCTTCCCAATCTAGCAAGCCCCACAACGAGGGTGTCTTCTCTAATTAACTTCTCTCTCCTTCTACTCTCAATTTGAAGTAGAATTTCAAGTGCTTCATTTATCGTCATAAAACGGCCACTTTCTACGTCAATGTCTAGTAG
>QMQZ01000034.1 GCA_003649145.1 Thermoproteota archaeon | reverse complement strand
CTCGTGAGGCGCCTCCCCTCAGCTCTAACCTGGACAGTTGCGACGTAGTACTTCGAAGCCATTTTAATGCATATTGGGCAGCTCACCCGCTCATACCAGAATATAGGGAGGAGGCTACTGTAGAGGTTGAGGTTAAGCGGGTGAGCTGCCCAATATGCATTAAAATGGCTTCGAAGTACTACGTCGCAACTGTCCAGGTTAGAGCTGAGGGGAGGCGCCTCACGAGGAATGAAGTCACGCTCATCTCTAGGCTAGTTGAAAACATAGTTTCGAGAGAGGTTGAGAGTGATAGGAGTGCTTATGTTGTTGAGGCTAAGGAGGTTGGCGGCGGCTTCGACTTCAAGTTTGCGAATACTAGGATTGCCAAGCTCATAGCCTCTAGAATTAGGGACGAGACTGGAGCATTGCTGAAGGAGACTTTTAAAGTAATTGGAGTTGACAGGTCGACTGGTAAGAGGCTTTCAAGGCTCACTATTTCAGTTAGGCTTCCTCCATTCACTTTTGGAGACATTATAAGGGTTGAAGGAGCTGTTATGCGTTTTGAAGAGTTTAGGGGAGGCAGGTTCTTCGCTGTGGATTTAAGCAGTTGGAGGCGCTTGTCTATTAGCTATAAGGACGTGTGGTCTGGTAGGGTTGAGAGGGTTGCCTCGTTAAGTGACTTGCCCACTGCAATCGTTATTTCCTCTTACGGCAGTACGATTCAGTTAATGGACTTGTCTTCCTACGAGATTTACGAGGTTAAGAAGCCTGAGGAGCTGGAATTGAAGTCTGGAATTGAAGTTCGATTTATAAAGTTGGATGGTGAAGTTTACATAGCGAGTTTAGCGTAGCGCTTAGATTAACTTAAATAATCGACTTTACTTCTTAGCTAATGTGGATGGTGGATAATTTTGGGTCGCAGGAGAAGGAAGCGGGCTAGCCGGTATGAAGAGGAAGCTGAGTTGAGATTGCCAGGTGAAGGTGAAGTTGTAGGCATAATTATTCAGCTTTTAGGCTTTGATAGGGCTAAGGTGAAGTGTGCAGATGGCTACACTCGAGTTTGCAGGATTCCAGGTAGGTATAGGAAGAGGATGTGGATGAGGGAGGGCGACGTTGTTCTTGTAGTTCCGTGGGACTTCCAGTTCGAGACTAGGGGGGACATCGTGTGGCGGTACACTAGAGATGAAGTTTACAGGCTTAGGGAGGCTGGGCAGCTTCCTGAGGATTTGGAGCTAGAGTACTGAGTTTGGAGAGTAAGTTATGGCTAGTGGTGAGGAGCCTGAAGAGGCTAGGCATGTTGAGTTTGAGCGGGTTGAGAAGAGGAGACTTAAGAGGATTAAGGATAAGGACTTGTATGAGACTGTAGAGGAGGTTTTTGATAGAGCTACTCTAATGGCATTGTACGAGTTGATTAATAGGGGCTACATAGAAGTCATGTTCGGCGTAGTTAATTCTGGTAAGGAGGCTAGAGTTTACTGGGCTAAGAGTGCGAGTGGCGAGGATGTCGCTGTTAAGATTTACTTGACGGCTACTGCCGAGTTTAAGAGGAGTATGTCGCTTTACATTGAGGGTGACCCTAGATTTGTTGGAGTTAAGAAGGACACACGCTCATTAATCTACGCTTGGGCTAGGAAGGAGTTTAGGAATTTGAAGAGAGCTTATGAGGCTGGAGTTAGAGTTCCTAAGCCCTATGCCGTTAATAAGAACATTTTAGTGATGGAGTTTATCGGAGAGGATGGCGTTCCTGCTCCTCTACTGAAGGACTATCTCCCATCAGACTTGGAGTCCTTCTTTGACAAGGTTTTGGAGTACGTGCGCCTCCTTTACGTTAAAGCTAGGCTTGTCCACGCCGACTTGAGCGAGTACAACATCATGGTGTGGAATGATCAGCCAGTGTTTATTGACATCGGCCAAGCTGTACTTCTTGACCACCCGATGTCAGAGCAGTTTTTAGTCAGGGATTTAGAAAATTTATTGAAGTTCTTCTTTAAAGTTGGCTTGGATGTTCCGAGCTTAGAGGAGGCTTTGAAGTGGGTGAAGGGGGAGCTCCAATAGTTAGGGATTACGTTAATGTGCCTTCAGATAGGATTGGAGTTATTATTGGCAATAAGGGGATGGTGAAGAGGGAGATTGAAGCGAGGACTGGAATTAAGGTTTATGTTGATACTTCCTCTTGCTCGGTTACGCTTGAGCTTGACCCTTCTAAGGCAACTTATGAGGATTTGCTTAAGGCGAAGAACGTTATTTTGGCTATTGCTCATGGCTTCAGCCCTGAGAGGGCTTTTAGGCTGATGGATGAGGACCAGATTTTAGATATAATTGACTTGACTCAGTATGCTGGCAGCTCTAGAAATGCTCTCACTAGAATTAAGGGTAGAATTATCGGTGAGAAGGGGAAGACGAGGAGGATTATTGAGGAGCACACTGGCACCTACATTTCTGTTTACGAGAATACTGTTGCGATCATAGGTGAGTATGAGAGGGTGAGGATTGCTAGGCATGCTATAGAGATGTTGGCTAATGGAGCGCAGCATAGAACTGTTTACAGCTACCTTCACAGGGAGGCTAGGAGGCTGAAGCGCGAGGAGTTTATGCTTTGGAGGAAGTATTGAGCGTGAAGTTAAATAACTTCATTAACTAATATGTTGGCGGTGTCAAGTTTGACTCAAGAAGTGTATGAAGCGATTAGTCCAGCGGATTTTTTTACAGGAACAGGGACATAGCGGGCTTCGATAACCCTGTTAGAGCAACTTACACCATAGTGAGAGAGCTAGTGGAGAATGCGCTTGACGCTTGTGAGACTCATGGAATTTTGCCTGACGTCCACGTGAGGCTTCAGTCTGAGGGTAGGAGTAACGTTTACCGAATTAGAGTTGAGGATAATGGTTGCGGTGTCCCCAAGGAGTACATTGCCTCTGCATTTGGAAGGGTTCTATTCGGGTCGAAGTACATTTTGAGGCAGACTAGGGGCACCTTCGGCTTGGGAGGTAAGATGGCTATACTTTACGGTCAGATTACGACTCATAGTCCAGTTAAGATATTGACGAGCACTGGTGGGCCGACCAAGTACTTCTGCGAGCTCATGATTGACATTCAGCACAACAAGCCCATTCTCCGGAGAGGTGGAATTAAGGTTTTGCCGAACCCGACTTACTGGCATGGAACTGTAATTGAATTTACTTTTGAAGGCGACTACTCTAGGGCTAAGCCTAGGATTCTAGAGTACTTTAGGCAGACTGCAATAATACTTCCCTATGCTAACATAAGCTTCATAGATCCCGACGGCGTTCTGTACAAGTTTGAGAGGGTTACAACTGAGATGCCTAAGCCCCCTCAAGAGGTTCGCCCGCACCCTCACGGTGTAGATGTGGAGTTGCTCAAGCGGTTAATTAGGCGTACTCGCGCTAAAACGCTGGTGGAGTTCATTTCAAATAACTTCCACAGGGTTGGGAGGAGAACTGCACTTAAGTTTTTGAGATTTGCAAGGATGGATCCATACAAGGATCCTAGGAGCTTGAAGCCTGATGAGATCGTCCGCATTGTGAGTGCGATGCGGAAGTTTAACGACTTCCTTCCACCTGACGCTTCATGCCTCTCTCCTATTGGGCCTAAGCTCTTGGAGAAGGGTATAATGAAGGAGCTTCAGCCCGAGTTCGTCGTTGCTGTTCAGCGAAAGCCTTCAGCTTATGCTGGTCACCCATTTATTGTTGAGGCTGCAATTGCATATGGCTCTAACATCTCCTCTCCAAAGTCGGGTGAAATAAACTTGTATAGGTATGCTAACAAGATACCGCTGCTCTACGACGCTCACAGCGATGTTGCGATGAAAGTTATTAAGTCTATTAAGTGGTCTCGGTATAAGATTGACTTGAGCATGCCAATAGCGTTCTTCGTGCACATAGTTTCGACTAAGGTTCCATACAAGACTGTTGGTAAGGAGTTCATTGCTGATCGACCTGAAATCGCGTATGAAATAGAGTGGGCTCTGAAGACTTGCGCAAGGAAGCTCAGAACATACTTGACTAAGAAGGAGAGGAAGGCTGCGATTAGGCGTAAGATAAACATCTTGGAGCGCTACTTACCTAAGCTAGCTGAGTTTGCAACTGAGCTTGCAGGTAAGCCTCAGCCTCCTGATGTTTCTCGACTATTTAGGGGGTGGCGTAGAAGTGAGTAGTAGGGCTAGAGAGCATAAGGAGCACATTTTGGCTAGGCTTAGGGAGTTTGGATTGACAATTTATGAGCAGCTTGATAGAGGCGAGTTTCCAAGGGTTAGAATTCGTAGTAGAACTACGAGTAACATTATCTATGACCCAAGGTTGAGGCAGTTCGTATTGGGGGATCAGACGATCACTAGGAGTGCAGCTAATGTTCGTCAAGTTAGGTCGCTGACTCAGCTTGTTTGGGTTGCTTTCTTCGCCTACAAGTCGATGCTAGCTAATCAGCCGACAACTCTCAGAGACCTTTACTACAACTCTGAGGCTTTCGGCATTAAGTTCAAGAGCCAGCAGGAGTCCAATGAGATCGTCGCCGACCTGGAAACCATTCTGGGCGTTCCTAGAGAGGACTTCATGATATTTCCTGAGGAGAGGAGTGCTGTCTTCGGAGACTTGACGATAGAGTACACTACTCCCGACCCCGACTACTATGGGAAGCGGGTTAACTTGGCTTCTCACCCTGACGGCATGATGATCGGACCATCGCTTCTCTCCGCCGAGTTCGTTGAGTGTAATGCTGATAAGGTTATTGCCATTGAGACCGGCGGCTTGTTCACCAGGTTTATTGCAGAGAAGGTTCACAAGACTTTTAATGCTATTCTCGTGCACACTGCTGGGCAGGCTCCTAGAGCTACTAGGCGGTTTTTGAGGAGGTTGAACGTCGAGCTTGGGCTTCCAGTTTATATT
>QMQZ01000033.1 GCA_003649145.1 Thermoproteota archaeon | reverse complement strand
GTAGACTACATCGCTACTCGAATTAGCAGCTCAACTACCGCTTGTACAAGTATATCTTATGGGTAGTCCAAATGTCTGGGATAACCTCAACCTTCACTGGAGTCCACCCAGGTATTTCAAAATCGTGAGAAACAACCCTAGCTCCAGGCTTGAGCTCCTTCTCCAATTTAGGCCTCAACTTCTCATTCACGCTAGTTAGCAAGTACAATGTTACTACGTCAGCCTCACTAATATCGACGTCAAAGAAGTTTCCTTGGACAACTCTAATCCTGTCATAGAGATTATGCTCCTTAATCTTCTTCTCAATCTCATAAACCAAGTGAGGCCTAATTTCAATTCCAACAGCTCTAGCCCCAAACTCTAAAGCCGCAATAAGCAGCACCCTACCATCACCAGCACCTAGATCATAAACAACCTCACCTGGCTTAACGTCAGCCAGCTTAAGCATCCTACGAACTACAGGTTCAGGTGTAGATACGAAAGGAACATCGTAGCGCAAAGTAATCCCCTAACACGACTACCAAATTTAGACTAATTTTCTTTACGCCATGTCAATTATGACGTTTACACAAGGCATATAATAGGCGAGTTTTAAAGGTTGCGGAAGATTTGTTAAGGAGAGCTGCAGTAGAGTATGTGTGAGGAATTAATATGTATAGAGTCGACCGAGACATGATTAAAAGATTAGAAGCATGGATAGAAGATCAAAAGCGTTTCCTAGAGTACAGTAAAATGAGCTTAAAGGAGCTCGAGAAAGCTGATAGGCTAACCTTGATAATAGCCGCCAGAACTGCATGTGCACAGATAATTAGGACGATAAAGGGATTTGAAAGCTGGCTGCAAAATCCAGTAGTTATAGGCTTAATGCCTCTGGAAATGGCGAAGGAAGTTCAGGAAAAACTTTGGGAAATAATGATTGAAGTAACAAACTTCGACATAAAGCACACTAGCGAGTATAAAGACTACTTGAAGAAGGTTATTGAAGAAGGTAGAGTTCTACCGCCCTTCCCACCTGAAGAGAGGAGGAGGCTCACCTACACTAGGTAGCCTACACTATGTGGTATACTTTAAAGCCCATATTTTCTAGCGCTTCAGCTATAAACCTCCTATGACAGTGCTTCGGCTTTCTCTCCAAGCACAGAATGCAGACCACCTCACTTTTCGAAAGCTCAACCAGCCTGCTAATTCCCTCATTAAACTCTTCAGACTCAACGTATTTACGGTAGCCGCCACTCCTAAATCCACCAAGCTTATCTCCAAGCCACAAATACTTTATGCCATTCTCCTCCAAGTGTAAGCGAAGATTTTCACGCTTAAAGTCCTCAACCTTAGATGTTGGAAAACGCCTAACGTCAACAACCAAAGTTACTCCATAATTCTTCAATGTAGAAATTAAATTTGAAATACTCCTACCAGAGTACCCTATGGTGAAGAAGTCAGGCTCACCCTCAAAGAAGAGCTGAGCCAACCTCCCCACCGCTAAGCTAATGCTCTCCACAACAAACCTTTACCGAAGAACCAGTGACGATAACTGTAACCACTTCTCCAACCTCAGGCTTAGGGTCAAGTGCATCCCACTCATCCTCAGTCAGCCATAAAGTCAATCTCGGAACCGCCAAGCTACTTGGAGGCTTAAAAGGCATAGCCTGAATAACCTGCTTCACAATAGGCAGAACTTCACGAGCAATCTCAGAATCCTTAGAAGAGTAGAACACCGGAGGAGGAAGCTCCCTCTCCTCAACAAGCTCAATCTTAATCAACTTACCTCCCTGAACATCTCGAACAATACTCTTACCAGCAACAAGCGCTTTGAACTTTATCTCCACTCTCAACACCTCAAACTACCATTAAACTACACCAATATAAATGTGAACTCACATCAATGTGAAAGCCTTAAAAATCTAGGAGATAATTTTGATTGGTGAATCCTCATGAGTAGCAGTAGAGTGATAGCAATCATTGGAGGAACAGGAGACCAAGGATTCGGCTTAGCATTGAGGTGGGCTAAAGCGGGAGAGCACATAATCATTGGAAGTAGGAGGAAGGAAAAAGCTGAGGCAGCAGTAGCAAGACTAAAGGAAATTTTAGGGGAAGATGTCAAAGTTGAAGGACTAGAGAATCCAGACGCAGCAGCCAAGGCAGACATTGTAGTTTTAACCGTACCATTCTTCGCTCAAGTAAACATAATAAAGTCAATTAGGAGTAACCTAAAGAAAGACTGCATATTCGTTGACGTGACAGTTCCACTCGCATCAGCAGCAATCGGTGGAGATCCAACGCAAACGCTTGGAGTTTGGCAGGGTTCAGCTGCAGAGCTATCCAAACACTTACTGCCTAAAACCGTAAAAGTTGTCGGTGCATTCAAGGAAATAAGCGCTGAAGCACTTCAAGACATAGACTCGCAAGTTGACAGCGACACCATAATTTGCAGCGACGATGAGGAAGCTAAGAAAGTCGTTATGGGGCTAGCAGAAAAAATTCCAGGCGTAAGAGCTATTGATGGAGGAAAACTTGAAAATTCAAGAATAGTTGAGCAAATAACAGCACTTCTAATAGGCATAAACATTAGATACAAAGTTCACAGGGCAGGAATAAGAATTACTGGAATAAAAAATAAAATAAAAGAAAGTTGACTACGGTCCAGTGGACAGAATCTCCTCTTCAGGTGGAGGAGGCTTAATTAGCCCTGCCTTCATTAGCACTTCCAAAGACTTCCTAGCCTCACTAATTATTTTTACTGCTCTTTCCCAAAGCTCCTGTCTACTCGGCTTGATTCTAGCAACACCCTGCTCAATAGACTTCAATGCGCATGCAACTGCCTCTCTCGGATATACTTCCCAGTCTGCCATTGTAGGTAGTATGTAGTCCTCGTGAAGACCCTTTTCTTCAGCATACTCGGCTATTGCTTTTGCAGCTGCAACGCACATCTCATCAGTAATTGTCCTAGCCCTAACGTCAAGCACTCCTCTAAATATTCCTGGAAATCCAAGTGAATTGTTTACTTGATTTGGAAAGTCTGACCGACCAGTACCTACAATTTTAGCTCCTGCATCCTTGGCTTCCCATGGCCATATTTCTGGAATTGGATTTGCACATGCAAAGACTATTGCGTTGTCAGCCATCTTGCTAATCCACTCTGGCTTGATTACGCCAGGACCTGGCCTCGACATTGCAACGCAGACATCTGCACCTTCAAGTGCTTCTGGAATACCTCCAGTCTTACCCTCAGCGTTACTCTTCACAGCCCACTTCCACTTCCACGGGTTCTTCTCCTTCTCAAGAATGTCCTTCCTGTTTGGAGTTAAAATTCCCTTACTGTCAACCATAATTATGTTGCCTGGCTTAGCGCCAGCAAGCTCGAGGACGTCAGCACACTTAATATTAGCTGCGCCAGCACCTATCATTGCAATTTTAACTTCACTCAGCTTTTTGCCTACAAGTTTAAGTGCATTTATAACTCCAGCTAAAACTACAGTTGCAGTTCCCTGCTGATCGTCATGCCAAACCGGTATGTTTAGCTCTTCTCTAGCTTTCTCTAGAACATAGAAGCACTTTGGCTTAGCTATGTCCTCTAGATTTATGCCCCCGAAGGTTGGCTCAATCCACTTTAAGAACGTAATTATTTCGTCAGGGTCAGTTGTTCTAATGCAGAGTGGAAATGCGTCTACGCCACCTAAATACTTAAACAATAGGGCTTTACCCTCCATGACTGGCATTGCCGCTTCTGGCCCAATATTACCGAGACCTAAAACTCTAGTTCCATCACTCACAACAGCAACGTAATTCCACCTGCTCGTGTACTCGAAGGACCTCATGTCAGGATCCTCTTGGATCAATTTGCATGGTTTTGCTACTCCTGGCGTGTACCATATGGCAAAGTCGTCAAGTGAAGTTACTGCACACCTCGGCATTACTTGCATTTTGCCCTCATAGAACTTGTGATATACAGGCGCCAACTTAGATGGCTTTTCAGCCTTTTTCAGGAGCTCTTCAACAGTCATCTTTTTCACGTAAATCACCTCGAAATACTTTTCATATGTAAAGCTTTAAGCTTTTCCACTACGCTGAATAGACAAAATTTAAGATTAGAACACATAAATAATAATCAAGTGTCCCGAGGGGTGCATGTTGAAGATAGGAGCAATGAATAATCCATATAACGACATTATATCAGAAATAGAATTCATCGGTAAAGCAAAGTTCGACTACATAGACTTAACAGCCGAAAAGCCTGAAGCATCTCCAGAGGTAATCGCTAAAAGAAGAAGAGAGATAATGGAAGCTCTAAGCACTTTTAACCTCGAAGTCGTAGGCCATACGCCATGGTACCTTGAGCTAGGCCACCCCTATGAAAGTGTTAGAAGGGCATTTTTAAAGGAAGCCCTAAAAATAATAGACATCCTAGGCTCAATTGAAATAAAAAAGGCAACGATACACCCAATTCCAGCAATGCTCGGAGTCTACAAAGTGAAGAAGTATAGAAGGAAAATGCTAGAGTGGATGATACAATCAATAAAGGAAATATCAAAAAGAGCAAGCGATTACGACATGATCATAGTCATAGAAAACCTAGACGGAGGAAAAATACTTTCACTAGAAAACTATGAAGAAATAATCACGAAGGCAAACTGCTACTTCCACCTAGACGTTGGCCACGCAAACCTAAACTTACAGCGTAACATGGCAGTAGAATTCATCAACCACTTTGGAGCTAAAGGACTACTAAAGCACGTCCACGTTTCAGATAACGTTGGAGGAACAATGAGAGGAGGATGGGACCTACACCTACCAATAGGAGCAGGCAAAATAAACTGGAAAGAAATATTCAAAGCATTAAGGAAAGTAGGGTATGACGACACAATAACAGTAGAAGTATTCTCACCAGACAGAGACTACCTAATAATGAGCAAAGAAAAAGTCAAAAAACTATGAGAAGAAGCAAATATAAATAAGG
>QMQZ01000032.1 GCA_003649145.1 Thermoproteota archaeon | reverse complement strand
CTATTCCATTTAGTAGGGGGTCGCTTGCGTTTGTGTAGGTCCATGAGTATTGGGTGATTTTTGCTTCGGTTATCGTCGTGTTGATGCCTAGTAGTTTCTTTAGGTTTTCAAATTTTCCTTCTCCTTGCCAGTTGTAGGTTGCTGTTTTTCCTATTAGGATGAGCCACCCTCCATTTTTCAGGTAGTTTTGTAGGATGGTTGTTGTTTCCTCGTCTATTCGGTACATGTTGTCTAGGATTACTGCCTTGTAGCTTTGTAGGATTGTGAGGTTTTCTTTGACTTCTTGGATTGGTAGGACGTCGCAGTCTATGCCTGCTAGGTGTAGTATGATCCAGAGAGTTGTGGTTTCGATTAGCTTAAGTGGGTGGGGTTTGTAGTAGGTGAAGAAGCATAGGCGCGGGTCTCCTAGTATGACTATTTTCGACTTTTCAAGTTTTCCTTCTGGGGTTGAGCGGAAGGTGTTTATGAACAGTTGTATTTGGCTGTCTGTAAATTCTGGCTGTTCTTCTCCTGATGCTGGCATTGGGACGTGCCCGCCCCAGATTGCGAGGCCAGTGCCTGTTTTCCTCGCCATTTCTGCTACTGCTTCAATATAGTCTGGGTGCTGGTCGTAGTTGACGTTGGGTCTTCCCTCCCACTTTATGAATGCTGCTTTGCCGTGCTGCTCATAATATTTGAGAAATGGCGGGTAGCAGTTGTAGAGTTTCACTATAGTTGCCGTCTTGTCGTCGAGGCCTGGGTTTACGTAGACGACGTCTATTGGCGATTTAGCGTAGCTGTAGTAGTCTATGCTTAGGAATGTTGGGTTGCTTAGCCCGGCTGATAGTGGGGTTGCCGGCGTCTGTATTATGACGTGGTTGGGGTCCAGCGCCTTGTAGAGGTTTGCGAAGTGTAGCATGCACTTCGTCTTCTCTTCTAGGCGGAAGAGAATCCAGTCTAGCCATGCCCTCCTAGTGTCTCCTGGCCCATTAATGAATTCGACGAGCTCCTCCGCATCTTTTGGTGGTGGCAGCGGCTTGGGTGGAACTGCATCGTCGAATGTTACTGTCTCGTTTCTCCAGGCTAGCCTAAAAGCGGTCACATTATCATTATACGACTTCCTGAGCCAATCCCTAAACCTCTTTACTGCCATTGGAGAGTAGTCGTAGATTCCCCAGGATGCGTAGTAGTTGCCGCCTGGATAGTTGTCCTCGCTTGTCCAGCCGAAGCATAATCCCCACCCGAGTAGGGCTGGGTGGTTTTTGTAGCGGCTCACCAGCGCTCTGATCACTTGGTCGGCGTACTTTATGAGAGCTGGAGAGTTAAAGGTTGCCATGTGGCATAGTCCGCCTGTGCTGTTCATTTGGATTTGGTCTGGAAAGTTCTTCAGCCACCATATTGGAGGCTTCAAGTAGCAGAATGATAGTACAATGTATACTTCCCTTCTAGCTGCGTAGTCGAGTATTTCATCTATGACTTGGAAGTCTATTAGGCTGGAAGCATCATTAGGGAGCTCGAATTCTGGGAGGAGCTCAAGTACCTCTCTAAGCCTCCCCTCACCAGCCATCTCCCTAAACTTGGCTGAGAGCTCTGGATTCTCCCTGAAGAACTGCGCAGACACCTTGTCGACTTGAATCCAGCCGACTCGAACATTGCAGAAGAGTACCCCATATCTAGCTGCCTTGTCAATGTACTCCTTCACCTCAGTTGTAGTGTAGAAGGCGAGGATGTCGACAGGCTCACCATTTATGAAGAGCTTCGCGTTGCCGTAAACAGTCTGCACATAGCTCTTTACAGGCTCAGTGAACCCCTCTTCACGCCTTATGGTGAGGAGGAAGGTTAGCGTTAATGAGAGAGCTATTACGCATATTATGACTATGAGGAGTAAGTGCGCCTTCCTCAAAGCCTTCACCGAGCTTTCATCAACTGTAAGCCATTTTATGATTTATGAACGATTCATACATTAATCCACTTGAAGAAGCTTGGAGTTCAGCAATGTATTCGAAGACGCCGCTAATGTTATGTTATTTGATGAAGTTTTATTTGGTGGATTATTTCAAGTCTACGTGGTTGGGGTGAGTTATGTTGGAAGTTGACGCTTCTGCTGTGGCTAGGAGGTCTAGGGTTAGTGGGTCTGCTGTCGCAATTATTCTCCTCATCCTGGTTTGCGGCGTTCTTGGCGCTTACAATTTTTCTCTCCAGTTGAGGCTGAGTGGCCTGATTGATGAGAATGATCAGCTTAGGTCTGAGTTAAGCCGACTTCAATTTGAGATTTCCCAGTTGAGGAGTGAGTATGATAGTTTGAAGTTGGAGTATGACTCGCTCTATGACGATTACATTAGCCTTCAGAGTGATTATAGTGCTTTGAGTAATGAGTATGAGGCTCTTAGAGCTGAGTTTGACCGGTTGAAGTTTGAGTATGACTTGATTTTTGAGGAGGCTCCGAGTGATTGCGTTGCAGTTACAGTTGTTTACTACACTAAGTTCGGCTTGGAGAGGCATATCATGACTCTCTCAATTCCCTACGACGTTTACGAGTATTATAGTGAGAAGCCTCACCCATCTATCCCGATTAGTAATTTGGAGGTTGCGCGGGTATACATTACTCCTGATGAGCCGATTATTCAGGAGATTGTTTCGAGGATTAGGAGTGAAACTGAGGGTGAGGAGGAGCTTGCTAATGCGCTGCTTGACTTCGTTCAGGATAAGGAGTACGCTTTGTGCGTAAGGTATTACCCGACTTATGAGTTTAAGTATCCAGTTGAGACGCTGGTTGAGATGGGTGGGGACTGCGACACCCACGCATTCCTTTATGCTTCGCTTTTGAAGGCTGCTGGCTTTAAGGTATTATTAGTGTTTTCAACTGATGGGACGCATGTTGCTGTTGCCGTCCACCTTGAGGAGGAGCCTAAGCATAACCTTCAGAGCTCCGTCTGGTACTTCACCTATAATGGGTTGAAGTACTACTATGCCGAGACTACTGGCTGGGGTTGGCGTGTAGGCGACATGCCAGAGCAGTTTAAGGATAAGAGCTGGTACTTAATTGAAGTTTAGGTCAGCCATTAACCTGCAAGTAAAATGCGGTGGGGTGTGCAACTCCCGCCACTGAACACAATCTCTCCTTCAACTAGTAAGCCTTCAAGCTTCTCTGCTTACAGGCGTTTACCCCACCTACTTGTGGGAATGCTTTAATATGAGCACTAATACTGGGTAGCAGTGCTTTTGTGACTATTACTTGTGCTGCTTATCCTAATAGGGTTAAATTAGGTCACATTCCAATTTCCATCAGTGTGGACGGGAAGATTTTCGATTGGAATGGGCTTCCAGCTGGTGACGTGAAGGTCAGGGTGATTGCCGGTTGGGGGTGAAATTAGCGATTGCGTCTCTAGTTCTAAGGGTGATTGGAGCGTGATGCTTAGAGGTTTGCCGAGAAAGCTTGGAACCTACACTATTGAAGTTGATGTTAAATCTGGCAGTTATGGGTCTTGCCAAAGGGTCGTGAAGGTTGTAGAGTAGGTCTACGCTGCCACTTCATCCTTCACTTACTTTCAAATTGAGGCTTAAGGACTATTGGTATTCTCGCATTTCCCTGTGGTCTGGGTAAGAGAACGAGTTCATTACTAGCTTAAATTTTACTTGAGCTCGTTTAGCAGGCCTATTAGCTCGGTGAGCTCTTTAATTCTTGTGCACTGCTTGCCCTTATGGACATCTTTTCTGTCTATTAGTACGCCTTTAAGCCCTGCGGAGATTGCTCCTAGGTAGTCTGCCTCATAATCGTCTCCGACGTGTAGCATTTCCTCCGGCTTTACGTCGAGCATTTCAGCTGCTGCGTGGAATATTTTGGGATCCGGCTTTTCATAGCCTATTGTTCCTGAAACTATTATTAGGTCGAAGTAGTGCTTTAAGCCTAGGTTTTCGAGGTAGATCTCCACGTTTCTCTGTGATGATGCGTTTGAGATCACGATTAGCTTGTACTTTTCCTTCTGCTTGAGCTTCTTGAGTGTTGGCTCTGCGTCGGGGTATGCTTTGAACTCTAACTTATGCGGGTATAGTTCTGCTGCCCTTAACACTAGCTCGTCTGAAGCTGGCGCTCCAACCTGCCTTAAAATCCGCCTTATCACGCCTTTTAGGGCTTCTTCACTCCACACCTTGCCAGTTTCCGCTTTTTCTTGAAGCCACAAATTCCATGCTATTGACAGTGCCTCTCTAACTTCCTCAACTTCAACTGCGTATCCTAACTCTCTTAGAATTTCGTGGAATGCATAGTATTCCTCCTTCACTTCACAGGCTAGTGTTCCACCGAAATCTAATGATATTACGCTGAGCATCTTTTCACCAACGCTTAAAATTCACTTGTACTTGGCATTTTAAGCATTTTGAATTAGCTTCATGAAATGCGGTGCTATTGCTTGTTGACCCAACTTATCCTTTTAGCTAAATTGACTTTCAGATTTCACTCGACTCTTAATAGTTGTGAGGCAATTTATAAAAATAGTTAGTGTATTAGTCTCATAATACTATTGTGGAGTCGTAATATGAGGAGGTATTGTGGATATTAGGGAGTATAATGGTTTAGCTGTCAAATCTTCTGCTCCTGAGGCATTGAGATTTTGTAAGTTGGGTTCTGAATGCCTTGTCTTTTTGGGCTTTCTTCTTCATTCCCTTAACTCTCGGCCTGCTTCCAGTCTATTGTGCTTACTGCTTTGCAGAGGGTATCGGAAGTACATTACGATAGCTTTTCTACTCACCTTGGCTTCTACTTCATCTTTGATTATTGAGGAGCACTAATAATTTTGCATGGTTCTAAACTTCTTATAATGCCGAGCTGGCTTCAAGGCATAATTTTTGTACTTCGCGGTATTGGCGGATTTGTGCCTTCTATGCTCATTTATTGGATTAGTTTGGGCATTGCTATTGCTTTGAGTGGTTTTGTGATGGTTGATTGGTTTATATTTTCAGTTTCAATGATAGTGCTCGCCATATTATTGGACGCAGCCACCTACATTGTAATTAGG
>QMQZ01000031.1 GCA_003649145.1 Thermoproteota archaeon | reverse complement strand
TCATAGTATAGTGGTTTTGTAGGAGGATATTGCTTAACATCAAGCATGGGAGCTGCGCGCTTCTCTGCTTTCTCAACTTTCTTCTGATGCTTAGCAGCGACAGCAGCGTAGAAATCGCTTGGGATGGTTACCTTCAAGCCAAATTTAGAAGCTATTTTACTTACAAGCTCTGGGGGGATGCCATGAGAGTCATATAAGTCTATGAGGACCTCTTGAGGTAGTTCTCGAATTTCTTTTTTGATTGTCTTTCTACAAATCCGCTCAACTACTCCAGCACCTTTAGTTAGGACATTACGGTATTTTTTCTCTTCAGTGTCCACCATGTCAAGGATAATATCTTTCATTTCTCTTAAGCGTGGGAAGGTTTTACCCCAATAATCTATTTGAAGGGCAATTATATCCGAAAGTGGGGTGTCTAGATTTAGTGAAGACATTAACCTTAGGGTTCTGCGCAATACAAGCCTTGCCAGGTAGCCCTCACCTACGTTTGAGGGAACTATTCCATCGGCGAGCATGAAAGCTAGACACTTTGTATGGTCTAGCAATGCAAAGATATTTTCGAGTGGCGATATTACATTTTCGAGATCCTCTGTGTCGAGACCCAAAGCTTGGGCTAGTTCGCATTTTGTAGTACGTGATAAATTGCGCTTAGTGCTCATCAGGAACACATATTTTGCCAGTAGATCATCGCTTGGCAGTTTAATATCTGTCTTCTTAAGCACTTCATCTAGCACGCCTGGAAATATTGCTTGAAAGGCGGTGGGAGTTTTCTGTGAAACCCACGTAAAGCGTTCTATGCCATAGCCAGTGTCAACTATCTTGAGAGGCATGCTCACGTACTGGTTATCAATCACCTTGTAACACATAAATACAAGAGTAGCTACTTCAAGGCCGCCTATACACACCTCAAAGCAAGGACCCGCATTACCTCCTCCTTCCCAAAAGCTTTCTTTATAAGTGATCTCCTCGGGTTTAGCACCTAAAACGTTGGTTAAAAACTCGTGACAATACTCTACCGTCTTATTCTTCCAATATATTTTGCATTCAGGGTAATTGAAAGCGTGATGTCCCCCCATTTCGAAAATCGTTAAGTGCCGTCCCATTGTAACGCCTACATTATCTATGTCAACGAGGCGAATACAGGGTTGAGATACAACTAAAGGATTAGCTGGAGGCGGAGCTACACCACTAGTTACAAATGGTTGAAAAAGAGCAATGCTTGCTATTGTCAAGTAGAGGTCGTCTCGCCATCTAGCTACAACTGGATATGGTTTTATTATTTTATGACCATGCCTATTGAAAAAATCAAGAAAAGTATTTCTCATCTCATTTAAGGTGAGCTTTCTCTTGAATTTTGAAGATGTCAGGAATGTATATGGTTCACAGGGAGATTCACCACATAACTCTCTGTTTGGATCGAGCGTCCAAAAATATGTTCCACATTTTTTGCATTTCCGTCTGTAGAAAGAATTGTTAAGGAAAAATGGAAGCTGGTACTCTTTCTCGTTAATCATCGGGATCACCGATTACGAATGCCAGCAACTATTCTCTACACTGAGCTTATGTATAAACCAACTAATATAAGTGGCTAGGATAAGAACTCCTATTTAACGCCGATTAGCGCTCATCCGAATAGTGCTGCTAGTCCTTCGGCAATTTCCTCTTCAGATGCTTCCTCCTTTTCCTCTTCCTCTTCCTTCTTCTCTTCCTTCACTTCAGCAGGCGGGGCAGCTGATGGAGCAGCTGGCACAGCGGCAGTTGGAGCAACGAAAGCAGCAGCACTGACTACCTCATCGATGTTTATCTCTTTGAGCGCTGCAGTTAATGCTTTTAGTCTAATGTCATCAACTTGAACGCCGGCAGCTTCCAAGACTCGTTTTAAGTTTTCTTCGGTTATCGGCTTTTTAGCTTGATGTAAGAGGAGGCTAGCATATACATACTCGATCTCGACCACCTCCAGCGCGATATTACGAAAGCTAATACGGATATTTAAACTTATTTCGTTGCATCACGTTTACCCGAATAATGCTGCTAGTCCTTCGGCAATTTCTTCCTCAGATTCTTCCTCCTTTTCCTCTTCCTCTACTTTCTTCTCCTCTTTTTTCTCTTCTTCTTTTCTTTCCACTGTTGTAGGAAGTTTTGGAACTTCTACTTTGAAGTCAGGGGATACTTGTGAAATCTGCGTTGCTAGCATTATTGCTCGAGCATTTGCAACTTGTATTGCCATTGAAAGTGTCTCTGGCTCAGGTAACGCTGCGAAAATGGCTACTGCTCTTGCATTCATAAAGGCCTTTCTAATTATTAGTGGTGCGCTTTCAGGAGTTATGAATGATGATTCTACGCATAGAGCTAGCGCAGCATTAAAAGCGTTAGCAATGTTATTCTTATATTCATCAAGGTTTAAGTAGAGGTCGTCTGACGTTAGGACGTGCCCATCAAAGTACACAACTTTTAAACCCAGCTTAACTTCTATTGGCTTTATCCCTAATCGTTTAAGTAGGTCTGCTAAGTCTGGAGATATTACGTCGCCTTTTCTTGCAACTACAGTGTCTTTAGTTACCCATATTGACCCTTCCTCTATCTTAACTGGAACTTTAAATGCGCTGAATTTGCTCATAATTGGTCCAGGGGTTATCCCGGTGTTTCCAGCATAAATTACAATGTCTTTTGGTGCGATGTCTCCTGGCTTTGCTTCAGCAAGTACCTTATACTTCTCTAGCGTTAGGGCGAGCGTGAAGGGATTTTCATTTGAAAATAGAAATGCATTTTGCCCCTTTAGATGCGGTAGTAACTTGTCAAGGTTGGGTTTACTACTTGAGCTAATTTCTATAGCCTTTTTCATCAAAGTGTTCTTTGCAACTTTTATTGTAGCGATTCCTCGAAGGATCTTCCTTAACTCTTGCATCTGACTAGCTCTGAGCCCATAGAGGCTAGCAATGCCGATGATTGTGTGACCCTTAATTAGTTTAGTTAATTCCTGGACTGCTGCAATTTTTTCAGGACGAATTTTTCGCTGGCGTTTTGCAATTAGCATCTGAACTACCTCCTGCTGAATTCAACTTTTACTGGGGGGCCCATAGTGGTTTTGACATATATAGCTCCAATGTTATGCATACTTTTAAGCTTTCTCTCAACAGCAGAGATAACGGCTTCAGCGTTTTCAGCTATTTTATCTGATGGCATAGTCTCGGTGCCTATTCGGCACTGCACTAGTGGCTGAGCGCGAGATCTTATTCGGACACAAGCTTTAGCCCTCCTAATGGCAGAAGCAACATCTCCAGTTGGCGGGATAGGTTCGGGCATTTTTCCACGAGGTCCTAGGACTGGGCCGAGATATCGGCCGATTAGGGGCATGAGATCTGCTCTAGCTATGAAGGCATCATACTCTTTAGCAAGTTTTTTAGCAGCTTTTTTATCGCCGCCTAACCTTTCGATGTCTGCGCGGCCCAGCACTAAGTCAGCGCCAGCTTCTTTCGCTTTTAATGCAAAGTCACCTTCCCCAAAAACGCAGACTTTGATCGGCTTATCTAGTGGGTTTGGCAAATACACCTTCTCATTAATTCTATTTTCTGGCTTTTTCATGTCAATATCTCTAAGGACTATTATTAGGTCTATTGACTGAACGAAGTTTCTCTTCTTAGAAGATTTCTTAGCGGCCTCTATAGCGTTAATGAGAGAATCGCGAAGAGTGGACATCAACCTTCGCCCTCCTCATACTTTGAAATTATTTCATCATATTTTCCAGCGTCTATCTCCTTCTGCACGTCTCTTGGATCTTTGCCTTCTACTGTTACTCCCATGCTTAGGCATGTCCCTAACACTTCTTTTACTGCACCTTTCAATGTTTTTGCTAGAAGTTGCTTTCGCTTAATTTGGGCAATTTTAACGACTTGCTCGATGGATAGGTTTCCTATCTTCTTCTCATGTGGTGTGCCAGAGCCCTTCTCCACCTTCAGCTCTCTTATTATTAGCGCAGTTGTCGTTGGCACGCCAACAGATACTTCAAACTCCTTGGTATCAATGTCTACTGTCACTGTAACTGGGACCCTCATTCCAGAGAATTCCTTCGTCAGCTCATTGATCTTATTTACAACTTGCATTATGTTTACGCCTAGAGGGCCTAGTGCTGGCCCTATTGGAGGGCCTCCTGTCGCCTTACCACCTTCAACTAGGAAGTTGAATGTCTTTTTAGTCCCCATTTTTCCACCTTGCCCATTTGCTGCTGAAACTCTAAGCTAAGGTGGAATGCGTAGAGCTGCTCTTATATTTTTCTTATCCATTTAGCCAGTTACCTTCTTTATTGAATCCCCGTGGACAGTTATCGGCAAAGTGTAGGCAGCTTCTAGTAGCTCTAGAGTTACCTCCTCTTTTGTATGGTCAATTCTAGTGACTTTACCTTTCATCCCTCTAAATGGTCCACTGATTATTTCAACTACATCTCCGACATTGAGATCTTCAAGTGGTGAGCGAGGAATGAGGAAGCTCTCTATTTCAGAAGAGGCAACTTTTCCAGGAACCCATCCTTTAACGTGCTTCATACCAGCAATAGCTCGCTCAACTAGATGCGAGCTAGGTGACTCGATAAAAAATAAGCCTTTCACCTCGTCTGGAGCAATTATTGCCTTTATTGGAAGGCTTCTTGAGATGCAACGAGTGTGAATTAGGAGGGCTGTGCTCTTCTCTTGTCCAGCAGTTATTCTTACGGCGAAGTATGGAGCCATCTACATCACCTATGGTGGTAAAGCTTGGATTACTGTTGACATGAGCTGAATTACGAAAGCGAAAGAACCCAGAATTAGGAGGCCAAGTAAGCATACTTTGAGCGAGAGCCAGAACTCGCTTAAGGAGGGTTTACGTGAAAGGTAGATTATTCTTTTCACTGATTTAATGAAGCTACTCAATAATCATCACCTAGCCGCTGAAATAAAGAGTTTAGTGTCGTCTTAAAAATTTGTTGGTGGAAGATGTTAAAGTAGTAGGGCTAGCAGCGCTTTTTGTACGTGTAGTCGATTTTCAGCTTGATCCCAAACAATTGACTTAGGCCCATCAATTACCTCGTCTGTTATTTCCTGTCCTCTGTGTGCTGGCAGGCAATGCATTACTAGTACTTCTGATGGAGCATTCTTCAATAGTTCTTCATTCACTTGGAATGGTGGGAAGACCTTCAGCCGCCTTTCAGCTTCGGCTTCTTGACCC
>QMQZ01000030.1 GCA_003649145.1 Thermoproteota archaeon | reverse complement strand
CCTCAATTGAAGAATTACAGAGTAGTAAGACACTATTATGAGCATAGGGAGGACGTCCAAGCTAAAATCCGGGCGACACATCAAATACCCATGAAGAAAAAGCTGATTCCCAAAGAAAAATGCGTGAGATATCAAGTCAAGCGGAGGGCGCTCCTTCAACCTCACTGGCGGAGCTGAATATGCGACAGCTAAGAAGGACATTAGTGAATAATTTACTAAAGCCAACATGCTCCACGGAGTGAAAAGCAGCCCAACGAGGAAAAGCAGAGCAGCTACAACAAATAAGGCAGTCTTACTTATAGCGAATTCAACAAACAGATTCACCTTCCTCAACTGAGGATTAAGAGAGTCACTTTCAACATCATAAGCATTGTTAATCCAATATGCAAGCGCAAGATAGCAAGAAGTGGAAAAAATCAATTGAAAGAAGCCGTTGAGGAAAGCTCTTAACCCATCAAGACTGTAGAGAAAGCCTATAGCTGCGAAGAAGAGATAAGCTCTCCACTCATGAACGCGAATCGCCTTAATCAAGTAGCAAGCACTCAAGTCATGGAACACCTCAAAGTCGAGCGCCAAGCTTAGCAACTTCACAAGCTAGTAAACAGCTATCGCCAACAACCTCCCTATACACGTTAGCAACATGAGATGCAATCTTACCCCAAGAATACTCATTTACCGTCACCCTCCTCCCAAACATCCCCATCCTCTTAGCCAAGTCACCGTCTGAAAGCAGCTGAATAATTCTCTCAGCTAGCAAATCCTCACTTCCCGGAGGAACTAGATAGCCGCTTAATCCATCCCTCACAACTTCAGGCAACCCACCAACCATCGAAGCTACAACAGGCCTCCCAGACGCCATAGCCTCGAGAGCCACCATTCCAAAGCTCTCCCTATACAAGCTCGGAACTACAACAACTCTTGAACTTCGATAAATGCCAGGCAACTTCTCCTCTGAAACCCTACCTAGAAACTCGACTTTACCCTCTAAGCCCAATTGCCAAGTCATCAATTTGAGAAAAGGCAGCATGTATCCTTCACCAACAATAAGCAATCTAGCATCTGGAACCTCTCTAACAACTTTAGAGAAAGCCTTAATGAGCACGTGAACTCCCTTCCTATGAACTAGCCTTCCAACATACAATACCACATTATCACTAGGCTCTAACTCAGGCGGGTGGAAGCGACTCACATCCACACCATTAGGAATAACCAAGCTTTCAACTCCATTACCAAGTAAGTTCTCAATGAAGAAAGCCGCACACCTACTAACCGAAATTATGCGATTAGCTTTCGAAATGAAATGCCTAAGCAAAATTAAACCCCTACACGACATCAAAGTCAACATCGAATTAGGAGAACTTCCAGCAGCACTATGATTAGTTAACACTCTAGGCACTCCCAACTTCTCAGCTACACGCAAAGTCAAAAGAGGAGTAAGCGTAAAAGCATGGTGGACGTGAACCACGTCAGGAGAAAAATCTCTAATCACCCGCTTCAACTCATTCACATTTGGAGGAAAAATCAGATGCTGAAAGGGAACAATCGGGTCAACCTTTATGACAGGCAAGTTTAACCGATCATCGCACTCAACGCTTTTACCCAGCTTAGTTAAAATTGCAACTTCAAATCCCATCTTAACAAGAAACTCCGAAAGTTCACGCACATGCCTCTGAACACCGCCAAGCGTCAAAGGGTGCCACTCAAGAACCATTAGAACCCTCAAAGTTCCACCAAATATCATACGGAAAACGAATATATAAAAAGAAAACTCAATAAAAGTTCAAGCACAATTGAGGGGTAAGCCGTGCTGAATAGTGAAGTCATGAGCATTGAATGGGCCATGTTTAGAGGGATGTTCAGGCTGCTAATCCTCTCACTACTGGAAAAGTCGATGATGAGAGGCTATCAAATACTCAAAGCAATACGCACTCTAACTGGAAGAAAACCGAGCATGAGCACCATCCACGACATACTATCCGAACTCGAGTGCAAAAAACTCATAAAAAGCATAACAACCCAAACGAGTGAAAAATATTATCAAATCACCGACATCGGAAGAAAAGCACTAAGTCAAGTTAGAGCTAGGTGCAGAGCACGCGTAATCGATATTTTGAACTTAATCTTCGAAGTTCAAAACAACAAAGTTAAACTCAATCGATGAAAACTCAATTAGAGAAATCAGCAGGTGATTAAATGTCCACAGTGCTGCTCGGAAACCTACAGCTGACATCAATGGTCATAACCTTCATAATCTCACTCATTTCATCATCCGTAATAAGCTTCCACGTAGCATACTACTGGCTTGGAAAGCTGAGAAAACAAATTACAATTACTCCAGTAAAATGTGAATCACCACCCCTCGTGACGGTGGTAATTCCAATCAGAAATGAACCGCTAGACATCCTGAATAGACTCCTAAAGGCAATTGTAAGTCAAAGATACCCTAAGGATAAGATTGAAGTCATCATAGTTAGCGACGACGAGGAAAACTACTTCAGAGAAATCAAAAAGCAAGTAGACGCTTTCAGCAGTAAGAGCAAGCTGACAGTCAAAGTATTCAGGAGAGAAGAGCCCAGAGGCTTCAAAGCAGGCGCGCTAAACTACGCATTGCGCAGGAGTAAAGGTAAGTACATAGTTATATTTGACGCAGACGCAGTTCCAGAGCCAGACTACCTGGAAAAGGCGATAACCTACTTGGAAGGCAATGGGAATGTCGACGGATTAGCAGCCCGCTGGATTCCACTAAACAAAAATTCAACACCAGTATCAGAAGCTCAAGCAATATCTCTAGACTTCCTGACAACGATTTTCTTTGAAGGACGCTCGAGAGCTGGTGGACCAATAATCGCCCCTGGAAGCGGCTGTGCCTTCAGGAAAGAGGCAGTATTGAGAGCTGGAGGATGGAATGAAGAATGCCTAGCAGAGGACATAGAGCTGTCCGTTAAGATTTTACTAAGCGGTAGGAGGATAGCATACCTAAGTGGAGCTAAGGTAAAAGTTGAAAATCCGGAAACGTATGGAGCTTTCAAAAAGCAACAGGCAAGATGGATTTACGGGTCAACGCAAGTATTGGCGAAATACTTCGTAAAAATCGTTAAGTCGAGAATGCCGCTACTCTGGAAGCTAGAACTAATACTATATCTGCTACAATACCACGTACTACTAGCCAACTTCGCCTTCGCAGCGCTAGCATTAACGTCAATCTTAGCGAAAACAGATCTGCTACTACCCAGCATCTACTTCTCTCCAATCCTAATGGTACTACTAATACTGCAAGCACACGCCTACTATGATGCAGCCAGGAAGCTTGGATTAAACCCCATAAAAAGCATTGTAGTCATGGGTAGGTGCACAGCCATAGCAGCAACATTAGCTCCAATCGTAGCTTTGCAAAGTGCAAAGGCCCTATTGAACTTGCGTGAAAAATGGTACATAACGCCAAAAGGACCACTCGCAAAAGCAGTCAGGGAATTAAACATCACAGAGCCACTACTAGGCATAAGCGGCGCACTTGCAGGATTTATACTGTTACATTCAGGGTTCATAGCATCTGCCATGTGCATATTCACACTGAGCTTACCCTTCATCTACGTCAGTTGGAAATCAGTTAAAAAAGCATGGTAAACAATCAACACTACTATAAGGGCGCTCTTGTACATCGAGCGAGACAAGCAGAAAATCTAAGTCATAGCACGGAGACCACAGTCACCCTAATCTGCTTTATCCCTCGAATCTTAGCAAACTCTTTCGCCAGCTCTCTAATGCGCTTGGAGTCACCCCTCAATGCTACAATTTCCAGACAATTTTGCTCGTCGAGGTGTATATGCATAGTAGAGCTAATCACGTCAGTATAGTGGTGCTGCACATGCGTTATCGCATCTTCAAGGCCACTAACCGTATGGTCGAATAGGAGGATGATCGCACCAGCACTTTCACCAGGAACTTCCTGCATCCACTTGTAATCGCTAATTAAATTGCGCATTGCAACTTGAATAGCCTTAGACCTGTCTTTAAACCCCATCTGCCTAATGAACTCGTCAAACTCTCGAAGCAGCTCACTAGGCACCGAAACACCAAACCTCGTAACACGACTCATAGCAGCACCATCCAAATACTATTTCACACTACTCGTACTTAACAATTTAACAATCCTTAAAGAAAAAGTAACACAAAAGTTATTTTAAGTATCACAAATACAGTTGGAGGGATACAAAGTGGCAGAGGAACTCGTGAGAGAAATCAGGAAGTTCGAAAAGAGGCTAAACGACTTGATAGAGGTAGGAGAAGAGACTATAGAGGCACTAAAGACACTCAGAGAAGTAGTGAACAAGTCACTAAAACTGAGCGAGCTAGTCAGTAGAAGCGAGATGACTAGAGAGCAAGTAGAGTCAATGCTCAAGTTGAAGATAGAAATCATCGAAGGCATGAACAACATCTTCGATGAAATACACAGAAGCGAGCACACAAAAAGCCACTTCATCGAAAACGTGATCACACTAATATCCATGCTAGAAAAGTGCACAAGAGAAGCACTTGAAAAAGTATTGGCAGCAAAGTAGAGCTGCTGGAGCAATCACGGGAATGAAATACTTATTAGGCAAATGTACATGAGCGAGATAGCGATGAGCAATGACAAGCTCTGAGGCAATTGAAGAGCTCCGCAAAGTATTCGGTTCAAGGCTGCTAACCGAAGAAGACGTACTCGAACCATATATGGAAGACGAGTCATACATAAGAGCTAAGCCGTCCGCAGCAGTAATCCCCGAAAACGTCGAAGAAGTTGAAGAGCTAGTTAAAATTGCCATTAAGTACAGGATGCCGCTAACTGCGAGAGGATCAGGAACGTCGCTCAGCGGAGGAGCAGTACCAGTCGAAGGAGGAGTAGTAGTAGACTTCAGAAGGATGAATAGGATCCTAGAAGTCTATCCAGACGACATGCAGGTACTAGCTGAGCCAGGAGTAATCTACGACGACCTAAACGCCCACCTAGCCAAATACAACCTATTCCTACCTCCAAATCCGGCTACGGGAGATCAGTGTACGATCGGTGGAATGGTAGCGGAAAATGCAGCCGGCCCAAGGAGCTTCAAGTACGGAACAACGAGAAACTGGGTTCTAGGATTAGAAGTAGTCACATCAGCCCTAGGCAAAATATGGGTTGGGTCGAGGACTAAGAAGTGGGTGTCAGGCTACGACCTAGTAAGGCTCTTCGTAGG
>QMQZ01000029.1 GCA_003649145.1 Thermoproteota archaeon | reverse complement strand
GCACTTATGTGAGTTAAAGCAAGCAATTTCACACCTGCTTTAACTGCGACTTTAGCAGCTTGACTAGCAGTAGTATGACCATCCTCCTCAGCTTTCTCAGATAGTGAATCGTCAAAAGTAGCTTCGTGAATCAATAAATCTGCACCCCTAGCTAACTCAACAACAGAGTCACAAGGCCTCGTATCACCTGAATAAACCACCTTAACTCCAGGCTTTGGAGGCCCCAAAACTTGACTAGGCTCAACAACCCTTCCATCAGGAAGTTCAACTGGAAAACCCATCTGCAACTTCTTCCAAAGCGGGCCTCGAGGCACACCCAAGGACGTCGCTTTTTCAGGGTAAAAAGTGCCGGGTCTGGGCTTCTCCACAATAGCATAAGCTAAGCATGGTATAGTGTGCCGCGTCCACCTAGCTTCAACAAAGTACTCCTTCTCCTCAAGAACAACTCCATCACCAACTTCAAAAACCCTCACTTCAAAAGTCAAACCAAAGCGCACAGTCCTTTTAATTGCATCTATGAAGTCGAAAATGCCTTTTGGGCCGTAAATTTCAAGCGGAGCTGATCGATCTAATAGAGACATCGTCTGTAAGAGGCCAGGCAATCCAAGCACATGATCTCCATGCAGGTGACTTATGAAAACCCTAAATCTAGATGGAAAACCTATACCAGCACGAATGAACTGCCTCTGCGCACCTTCACCGCAATCAAATAACAATAATTCTCCTTTACGTCTAATTGCAATACAAGGAAGACTCCTACTTGGAGTCGGCATGCTACCAGCAGTTCCCAAAAATACTACTTGAAACTGCAATGCCATCACCCATCATCTTCACGAACGCTTAAACACGGCGATAACCCTAGTTAAACTTCTATGGACACGCATTCTATGGCTTTCTACAACTTTAAACCCTGCGTCCCTACCCAAATCCTCCAGCATAAGCTTGGAAGGAGCTGCAATACATAAGTACCCACCACTCTTCAATACGCTATAAGCTTCACACAAAAATTCTCTCAGGAGAAATTCTAGGCGCGCGCCTCTGGTAGACGCAGACCTCCCATATGGTGGGTCAGTAGCTATGCAGTCAACCTTGTGAAGTGGCAGGTGCTTAGCATCTCCAAGTATTATCGAAATCGGCTCAACTCCAAAAAACCTCATGTTAACCTTAGCTCCCGAAGTCATTTTAGGATCAATGTCCATGCCTACAACTCTGCAACCGATAAGTCCAGCTTCGATCAAAAACCCTCCAGCACCACAAAATGGATCAAGGAAAACCCCTCCCCTCTTGGCTCTACACAAGTTTACGAAAAGCCTAGAGATTATGGCATCAAGAGAGCTGGGGTGGAAGAAAGGTCGAAACTTCGGCCTCCTAACATTAAAATCACTCCTATTAACTCTGCCCAAAACCAAGCCGAAAATGAATGAATTATCGGTGAGAACTCCTTGCAAGAGAAGCTCAGGGCAAGTTAAGTCTACTTTAGCTTCGCCTCTCAACGACGTGTATATTATAGCCCCAAGCTCCCTCTCCAAAAACCTCGTAGAAATATGAGGAGATGAGCGCATCACCCTCTTAACTCTAACCGCATACCTTCTACCCCTAATAAACGACCAGTCAACATCCCTACAAGAGGCGAATATATCATCATAATCTGCTGGACAGCAAATTAACTCCTCACAGCAAAGAAACGTCATAGAAGCTCTACTACAAATTGCACGACAAGCTTCAGGTTCAGCTTCTAAGCGAAGCACCTGAGGCAATTTCTGAACAACCTTAAACTTCACATTTTCAGCTTCCAAAACCGCCAATACTTCTGAGAAGGGCAGAGAAGGATGCTCTCCAGATAGTAGGAAGAAAAGCTTGCTCATTGAAGGGTTCATGACAATTAAACCTCTAAACATCACAGCAACTAAACTCACAAATTACGCTTCAAAGCTTGAACAATAGTAGGTGCAACCGACACCTTGCTAAAATCACTCTCAATAGTATCTGTACCAACAACTTCACTCACTCCAGCCTTCCTCAACTTGTCAAGCGCACCGCCAACTAGAAGCGCGTGAGTACAAGAAGCGTATACGCAGCTAGCTCCCAAGTCTAAAGCAATTCTAGCCGCATTCGCAATCGTTCCACCAGTGCTTATTATGTCATCTACAATTATGACCTCTCTCCCCTCAACATCAACCTCCTTGAAAAACGTCTTCACCTCCCCAGTCACCCTATCTCTCACCTTCTTCAAGTAGTCGCATGGAGCTCCTAACTTCTCAGCAACAACCTTAATCATAGAAAAAGCCTTGGCGTCAGGCGCCAATACAAATGGATTAGGCAACTTCATCTCAGCAAAGTATTCGCCTATTAATGGCATGGCAGATACCTCTATAACGTCAACGTTAAAGTGCTCACAAACAATCTTGCTGTGCGAGTCAACTAGCACAACTGCATCAACCCCAACGCTCTCAAGAAGCTTAGCCACCACTTTGATACTGACAGCCTCACCACTCATAAACCGCTTATCCTGCCTCATGTAGGCTAAGTATGGAACAACAGCAATAACCTCACTTGCACCAAGATCCTTAACCAAGTCCACCAAGAAGAACAGCTCCATCAGCCTCTTATCCTGAGGCGGCGGGGTAGATTGAACTATAACAACTCTCTCGCCTTTCAAGTCCCTTGGCAGTCTAATATAGCTCTCACCGTCAGGGAAGAGCTTCCACTCCACACTAGCTAAATCAGCTTCAAGAAGCTCTGCAACCCTTCTCCCTAACGCAGGAGAAGCAGGGCCAGCAACGACTAGCATTGGAAGACACCACAGAAATATAGGCTGGAAGCTCATAATTATTTTGTGCAAGATCATACGGAGGTTAAAGCTCTGAAAGAAGCCATGCTTTATGAAGCAGTTGAAGGTGATATGGTTAAATGCAATTTATGTGCAAGAAGATGCGTAATTAAAGAGGGGCAATCAGGATTTTGTAGAGTAAGGAAGAACATTAATGGAAAGCTCTACTCCCTAGTTTATGGGAAAGCTGTCTCTGCAGCCGTAGACCCAATAGAGAAGAAGCCTCTATTTCACTTTCACCCAGGATCATCAGTAATGTCAATAGCAACGGTCGGATGCAACTTCCGCTGCAAATTCTGTGACAACTGGGTGATAAGTCAAGAAGAGGAGATCTACGGCAAAAACCTCCCCCCAAGTAGGGTTGTCGAATTAGCCTTAAAGTACAACTGCCAAGGCATAAGCTACACGTACACTGAGCCGACAATATTCTTCGAATACGCGTATGAAACTGCCAAAATAGCTAAGGAAAAGGGGCTATTCAACACCTTCGTGACTAATGGATACATGACCCCAGAAGCGATAAAAACGATAGCGACGTATCTAGACGCAGCTACAGTAGACTTCAAAGGCTCAGCAAACCCGGAATTTTACAGAAAGATTTCAGCAGTGCCATCAGTTGAACCAATATTCGAAAGCCTAATGGAAATGAAAAGGCAAGGTATATTCATAGAGATAACAAACTTGATAGTCCCAAAGTACGGCGACTCCATGGAAGACCTGAGAAAACTCGCAAAGTGGATAGTCGACAACCTAGGACCTGAAACTCCATTCCACATTCTCCGATTCCACCCAGACTACCAGCTAATAGACGTTCCATCAACACCACTAGAAACCCTCATAAAAGCACGTGAAATTGCTTTAGAAGAAGGACTCCACTATGTCTACATTGGAAATGTGCCAGGACACGAGGGAGAAAACACATACTGCCCAAACTGCGGTGAGCTACTCATCGAACGATATGGATTCACAATACTAAACTGGAAAATTACGAGCAATGGAAAGTGCCCTAACTGCGGCTACAAGTTAAACATCATTGGAGAATACCATAGTAGGGGGTTCCAACAATATGTCGTCCTCTAGAGGTGTGAGAGAAGCCTCAATGTACAAAGCCCTAGGTGAAAGTAAAGTTCAATGCCTAGTGTGCCCTAGGAAATGCGTCATACTTGAAGGGAAGAGAGGGTTCTGCCACACAAGGGAAAATAAGGGTGGAAAGCTCTACACGCTAATTTACGGAGAACTCACAGCTCTAGCTTGCGACCCAATAGAGAAAAAGCCGCTCTTCCACTTCTACCCGGGAAGCCTCACATTCTCGATCTCCACCCTAGGGTGCTCATTCAAGTGCCCATGGTGCCAAAACTGGGAAATAAGTCAAGCTAAGCCAGGAGAGATAGCTACAGTACACCATGAGCCAGAGGAAGTAGTAAAGCTAGCCAAGAGGTATGGTTGCAATTCCATATCGTACACGTACAATGAGCCAATAATCTGGTATGAATACGTTCTCGACACTGCAAAAGAGGCAAAGAAGCACGGACTACTAAACGTCCTAGTTACCAACGGGTACATTTCAGCCGAAGCACTAGAACAGCTTGCACCATACATCGACGCGGCAAACGTAGACGTTAAAGCGTGGACGCGGCAAGTATACTTAGAGTACTGCAAAGCCGAGCTAGAGCCAGTACTAGAAGCATGCGAAGAAATGGTTAAAAAGGGAATACACGTCGAAGTGACCTACCTCATCATCCCCAAGATAAACGACGATGAAAGTCAATTTAGAGGATTCTCCAAGTGGGCGCTAGACCACCTAGGCCCAGACACCCCCATACACTTCTCCCGATTCTACCCACACTACAAAATGACGCACCTGCCGCCAACACCAATTGAGAAATTAGAGAAAGCGAGGCAAATAGCACTAGAACAAGGACTCCACTATGTCTACATTGGAAATGTGCCAGGACACGAGGGAGAAAACACATACTGCCCAAACTGCAAAAAGCCAGTAATCACGAGATACGGATTCAGCATAACATCTCGCTCCCTAACAGAAGACATGAAGTGCGCAGAATGTGGGGAAAAAATAAAAATCATCGGAGAAATAAGCACGAGAAAGCGATGGCACTGGCCCTTCATATAAGAAAACTTATCGAAGACCATCAGAATAAGTGGTGCGGCGGCCGGGATTCGAACCCGGGTCACCTGGGCACTACACACCTTTCAGGCGTGGCAGGCCTGCGTCCTAGACCAAGCTAGACGACCGCCGCTACTGTTAATTGATTTTTAGTGCTCGTCTTTAAGCCTTTCTCTAAACTCACGCTAAAGTTTATTTAGAGAATGATTCAAAGGCTTTTGGAGGTTAACACTTGAACGAGCAAAGATTCATCCAATGCCCATGCGGGAGAATCATTAGAAATCCAAAAGAGTACAGGCTAGTTT
>QMQZ01000028.1 GCA_003649145.1 Thermoproteota archaeon | reverse complement strand
TCTGAAAATGGCTCAGGAACGAAGTCCACAGCCTTGTCCATCATAACTCTCTGGCCAAGAGCAAGTGCAACTGAAGTCTCAACCTCATCAGCGTGGTGCATGACCTTTGACTCCCTAACACCCCTAATGACGTCTGCAACTAGATCCCACCAGTTAACTAGAGCAATAACTGCATTAACCTCTCCTTTAAGCTCTCTAATTGCAATCTGCAGCGGAGCGAAATTCCCTCCATGACCATTCAAAACAATGATCCTCCTAAATCCATGACGGATAATACTCCTACACACGTCTTTGACTAGCAATTTTAAAGTTTCAGTCCTCAAGGATATGGTTCCAGGAAAGCCCATGTAATGCTCCGAGCAACCATAAGTGATTGGGGGAGCAACAATCAGCTTAAAACCACTAGCCCTCTCAGAAGAAAGCAAAGCAAGCTTATAGGGTATATAAGCATCAGTATTAAGAGGCATGTGATACCCATGCTGCTCAAACGAACCCACTGGAACAACCACTACACACTCATCCCTATTAAGCTCATCAACCTCTTTCCAAGTTAACCTCTCAAGTACCAAAGCCACTATAACCACCCCTAAGCCCAACGTCAAACTACTTATGAAACTCAAAAACTTATAACACATACTACCCCTCGATTAGCGCAGCCAAACTTCAAGAAGGCAAGTCAACTCAATACCGCAAAATTTTACCTAGCCCACGTGAAATAAATCAAGGGCGATGACTGGTCAGAGTTAAGTTGACCTGATGATAGAAAGGCATTAGGAGGAGCCCTAACAATCCACAAACAATTAAAGTAACAAAAACATATCATCTCTAGGCGGCGGTCGTCTAGCCAGGACTAGGACACGGGCCTCCCGAGCCCGTTACCCGGGTTCAAATCCCGGCCGCCGCACCAAACTTAACTTAAAGCTTCACTGCTACTTGGGATGTAGAGTTAAATTAACTACAAAGGTTAAGCACGTAAATATATTGAGAATTAAGGGGGGAGATTAATACATAAATTAATATTCATGCTTGGCAAGCACTTCTTGCGCTGCTCCAACACCGCTTCCCAACTGTATTTTCAGACCGAGGTCATGTAATGTTCTTTCAATGGCTGCTATGATTGAAATCACATCATTAGCATTTGCAGGACCCATATGACCCACCCTGAAATACCTATCCTTGATCTCCGGATAAATTCCACCTGCAACCACAACATTTCTCTTCAACATTCCCTTAAGAAAGCTGCTCAACTGAACTTTTTCCGGTAGATATACTGCAGTTACAGTGGAAGCAGCAATATCCTCCTTTTTAGCCATAACTTTTAATCCAATTTCAACCATTGCTTTCCTAAATGACTCTGCAAGAATTCTGTGCCGCTTAAATCTATCCTCTAAACCTTCCTTGAATATTAGCTCTAGGCTCTCATGAAGCCCAACTATCAGGTTTACTGCTGGAGTTGCAAAGTATTTTGGCTTCAAATTCTCGTAGGAGCGCATTATGCTAAGCCACCTGCATAAATTCATATAGTAAGGAGCGCATTTCCCCTTAGTTTTATCAAGTTTTTCAATCGCCTTAGGAGATAGCCACAGAATAGCTAAGCCTGGAGGAACTCCAATGGCTTTCTGGCTCCCAGTTAATACTACATCTATACCCCAATCCCTCATTCTTATTTCCTCACCAGCAACACTGCAAACTCCATCAACAACCAAAAGTGTTTCTTTATCCTTAAGGAAAGCTCCAAGCTCCTCAATAGGGTGTCTAACGCCAGTACTCGTATCCACATGAGTTACCGTCACTAGATCATAATCCTCTTCACTTAATTTACTGAATATCTTCTCACTCGAAACAACTTCTCCAGGCTCATCAACCTTTAGGACATCAACTTCAACTGGATATTGAGATAATAGCTCTACAAATCTGTCCCCAAAAACTCCATTAGAAACTACAAGCACCCTACTACCTTTATCAATGAAATTTGAAACCCCAGCTTCCATAGCCAAAGTTCCTGAACCAGCAAGCACAACTACTTTATAATCATCATCAACAAAAAGCAATCTCCTGAGGCCCCCCAATACTTCAGCGAAAAGCCAAACAAACTCACTTGACATATGGCTTAAGTGACCGATGCTTATGCTTCTAAGCACATGAGGCTCAAAAATAATTGGTCCAGGAATAGCTAAAATTCTCCTCTCACTCATATTAACCACCAAGCAAACATAAGCAAATAAATAAAAATTTAACTATAACGCTACTTACCAATTAATTTCACAAACATATCTCATGCATAAGTTTTCTACGTCATTAACACATCCTTCAATAGATGCATACACAATAGCTACACGGCATGTTATCCATAAATTAGACACAATGTTGAGCTCGGCAAATGGTTAGTACTGCGATTAATTTATTAGTTTGTATTCAGTTGATGCCGATGGTGAGAGTTTGAGCAATAAGACGAGCGTAGAAGACTTTGCCAGTAAGGTCGAAGAGATGATTGGATCACTGATTAGAGTTCACTTAATTGACGGGAGGATTATTATTGGCAAATTAGTTAGCGTTGATCCAGATTACCTGAACATGATTATAGAAGAGATTGCAAGTACTGAAGATGAAATTGCCTTAACTCTAATTCCTGGAACTTCAATAAGTTACGCTAGATTCATCATACCTAAATCAGTTAAAGAGCCGAATATTGAAGAGAAAATTCTTAGCTTACTCGAAAAAGAGCCGAATTTGAGCGTCAAGGAAATAGCAAAAATACTAAATCTCGAACCCAAAAGAGTTAGAAGTGCCTTGAGGAGATTGAAGAGGAAGGGCTTAATTAAAAGTGGAGATGAAACACCTGAACGAGCTGGCAGGACCAAACCTTGAAGTTGAGGGTTAAGCCAATAGCTTTTGAAAGCTTCGGCGTTAGGTCTATGTGCACTTTCATTGAAACTACAGACGTCAACATATTATTGGATCCAGGAGTTTCACTTGGGAGGAGATTTGGCAAAATACCACATCCTAAAGAGTACTTGGCCCTCATAAATGCGCGTAAAAGGCTAATTGAAGCTTCACGTAAAGCAGACATAATAATCATAAGCCACTACCACTTCGACCACTACACTCCACTCGGATACACCGACTACACATGGACTTGGAGTATTCCTGAAGAAAGCAAGTCAATTTATGAAGGAAAGCTTGTACTCGTAAAGGACTTCAGAGATAAAATCAACTTCAGCCAGAGGAAGCGAGGGTGGATTTTCAATAAAATGGTAAACGAAATAGCCTACAGAGTAGAAATAGCTGATGGAAAAACCTTCAAGATAGGAGACACGCTGGTAAAGATAAGTGAGCCTGTCTGGCACGGCGAAGCAAATACACCTCTAGGGTGGATTTTAATGACAACCATAAAGCACGAAAACGAGAAAATACTATTCGCATCAGACGTTCAAGGCCCAATAAGCAAAGAAACACTTCAAGTAATTTTAAGTGAAGAGCCAAATCTAACAATAATTGGTGGTCCCCCAACATACCTACAAGAATACAAAGCTAAAAGTGACAGCATAAATTCAGCAGTAGAGCACCTAAGCAAAATAGCGCTTGAAAGCAAAATAACTATAGTCGACCACCACCTGTTAAGAGACGCCGACTGGAGAAAGTACCTTGAAAAACCAATGAAAAACGCCAAGAAAGCTGGGCATAAAATGGTAACAGCAGCTCAATTCGAAAATAAGCAAAATTACCTTCTAGAAGCCTACAGAGACAAGCTATATGAGGACGACCCTCCAAGCGAAGAATTCATCAAGTGGAGTAAAATGCCAAGGGATAAAAGAAAGAAAACACCACCACCAATTTGACAGCTTTGAACATATGAAGTGAACATACCATGATAAATGAGATTAAATTTTAACAGTATCCAATAAGGATATTTACTATGTATGAGGATTAATTAGTGGCGATGACGACTCTGGCCCCGAAGACCGCAAGGAATGAATAAGATCTTGAGTGCTGAGCCCCTCCTCATAATTCCAAATGATCAAGGTCCGACATTAGACAAAATGATCACTCTTCTTCCAAATACACGTTATTACCACTATCAATTACCATTAAGATTTCTTAGAAGGAAAACATGAAATTAGGGGAGAAATGCTATTTCTTTTTAATTAGTACTACTGCGATAATTATAGCAGTTATCACCGCGACTGGGATTATAACGTAATGCAATGGTGTTGTAGTACTTCCGGGAGATTTGACCTTAACGATCACCGGAGTACTAGTTGATGGTTCGTGTTCATGATCACCAGCAAAGTCAGCAGTAAAGGTCCACTCTCCCTCCATATCAAGTATTACATTGAAGCTGAAGCTCCCATCAGCCCCTGAAGTAACAGTTTTTGTCTTCGTTGTTCCATCAGGTCTTTTTATGGTTAAAGTTATGAGCGTACTCATGGCTGGGCTTATTGATCCTTTGATTGTGACCTCCTCGCCGACCGTAACCTCTTTAGGCTCAACAGTTATTGTTATACTTGTAGGTGTCTTGCCTGTTGTTGATTCAGCAGATTCCTCCTCGTAAATGTAGTACTTACCAGTGTAAATGGCGCTGTTTCCATGAATGTCCTCCGCATAGATTCTATATTCTATCGTTATTCCCTTCTTGTTAGGCGGTATAATAGCACGGTATAGATGTGTTTTGGCGTCGAAGACAGCATCCACGGTGTTTTGCTTAGAACCGTCGAAGTATGTTAGTTGAACCTTTGAGATTTTGCTCCAGTCTGATACACGTATGAATATGGATACCGGGGAATTCTCATAAACTATTTCTGGCGTTTTGTGCACAACCTTGATGAATGGAGACATAGTGTCATTTTTATTCCAATTCCCCCACATATCAGTCACATATATTGTTAGAGTAGCGTCTTCCACCCATTCAGCTGGAAATGGCACAGGTCGCATATCCCACGTGTAACCTAGGAGGAAAGTGAAGTTGTTTAAGCTGAAAGATGTTGTTAGTTCTTCTGGGCCTAGAATCCCTGAGGCGAAGCCATTCCATGCAAAATCTCGTTGCTTCATGTTTGGCCCTAATAGAGCTACAACGCCGAAATACCCAACGAAGTCTGGAGCGCAAAGATAGCTCTGGTCTGAAACATGGAAATCAAAGTTTATCACAACATGAGTCTCGTTAAATCTAGTAATTCTAGCGTTTTCAACTCTAATTATAGGTCCTTCGCAGTCAGTGATTACCGGGATTTGAGCTGGCTTTGTGAGTGGGTAATAGTCATAGTATCCGGGGAATAACT
>QMQZ01000027.1 GCA_003649145.1 Thermoproteota archaeon | reverse complement strand
GCTTGAGCTTGCTCAAGTCTGCTTCAACTAGTTTTTGAAGGGTTTTCTCGGCTAGTGGTCCTTGAAGTGCGAACATTGGTACTTCATCTGAGACGTTTTCTACTTTGACTTCGTAGTTTTGAGCGTGAAGGTTTAGCCAGTCGAAAATCTTCTCCCTATTAGAAGCGTTACATATGAGAAGGTATTTCTCCTCTTCTAGTCTGAGAATCATGACGTCGTCTTTTATTCCTCCAAATGGATTGCAGACCATCGAGTAGTGAAGCCTGTTAACTTTTAGCTTCTCGACGTTATTGGTCGTCACGTACTGGAGGAGGCTGCATGAGTCTTTTCCTGTTATGAGCATTCTTCCCATGTGGGTTACGTCGAATATTCCGACTGCATTCCTAACCGCTAGGTGTTCTTTTATTATGCTGGTGAACCATAATGGCATGTGCCAGCCTGCAAATTCAACCATTTTTGCTCCTTTAGCTACGAAGTGGTCGTGGAGATGCGTCTTTCTAAGCAGAGTCTTACCCCTAGCTTACTTTGCACTTTCGACTTAATTACTTAATTGGCGTCTGCCTTACTCCGCGTCTCTTATTCCTTCCTCGGTTATCACGAATACTGCTTCTCCCTCTGGCAGGTATGGGCTGTCGACTAATCTGGCTATCCTCCTATTGCCCTTAGCTTTTCTCAAGTATATCCTTGCGCCTGGAACGTGGAATAGTACGTGGCCTCCAACTGCCGTTGTTGGGTCTCCGAAGAATGCGTCTGGCCTTGCCATTACCTGGTTGGTTACGAATACTGCAATGTTGTATACGTCTGCTAGCCTGGCTAGCGTGTGTAGGTGCCTATTCAGCTTCTGTTGCCTTTCTGGCAGGCTTTCTCTTCCAGGGTATTCTGCTCTGAAGTGGCCTGTCACGCTGTCCACGACTATTAGCTTGATGTTTTCCTCTTCAATTATCTCCTTGGCTTGCTCGGCTATTAGCATTTGGTGGTCTGAGTTGTAGGCTCTTGCGAATATTATGTTCTTCAGCGTTTCCTTGGTGTCTAGTCCTAGGGCGCTTGCCATTGCCACTATTCTTTCAGGCCTAAATGTTCCTTCGCAGTCTATGTAGAGTGCCTTTCCATTTAGTCCTCCTGCTTCAACTGGAAGTTGCACGTTTACTGATAGTTGGTGGGCTAATTGGGTTTTTCCACTTCCGAATTCTCCGAATACTTCTGTTATTGTTTGGGTTTCAACTCCTCCTCCTAGAAGCTTATCTAGGTTTCTGCTTCCAGTTGTTATTCTACTTACTTTTAGCCTCTGCTCGTAGATTATGTCTGCAGTTTTGAATCCAATGTCTAGTAGCGACCTTGCTGCGATTATTATTTTTTGAGCTGCCTTTTCTGACACTCCTGTTGCTGCTGCTAGTTCTCCGGGCGTTGCTATTGCGATTGCTTCGAGCGACCTGAATCCAGCGTTTATCAGTTTTTCTGCTGTCGCCGGCCCTACGCCTGGCAGGTCCGTTAGTGTCTTTATTTTCTTTGAGATTCCTATTAGTGGCACCCCCTAGTCTATCTTCAACTACCTTATGGATAAATTTTCCTAATTAAGACTCCCATTTTTGCAGGTACTGTTTCTGCTCTTCTGTCAGCTCGTCTATTTCTACTCCTATGCTTTCAAGCTTGAGCTTAGCTACTTCTACGTCTATGAATTCTGGGACTTTGTAGACTGCTGGCTTTAGCTCTCGCCCCTTTTCTGCTAGGTATTTTACTGATAGTGCTTGGTTTGAGAATGACATGTCCATTACTTCGCTTGGGTGTCCTTCTGCTGCTACTAGGTTTACTAGCCTTCCTTCACCTAGTAGGTACAGCTTTCTCCCATTGGTCAGCGTGTACTCTTCAACGTTCGGCCTTACTTTACGCTTTGAGGTTGATATGCTTTCTAGGTCTTTGAGGTTTATTTCGACGTTGAAGTGCCCGCTGTTTGCAAGTATTGCTCCGCTCTTCATTTTGAGCATGTGCTCTTTCCTTATGATGTTGATGTTTCCTGTAGCAGTTATGAATATGTCTCCTACTTCAGCTGCCTTGCTCATTGGCATTACTCTGAATCCGTCCATGACTGCTTCTAGTGCTCTTAGTGGGTTTACTTCTGTCACTATGACGTTTGCCCCCATTCCCTTAGCTCTTATCGCTATTCCTCTGCCGCACCAACCGTAGCCTGCTACTACAACTGTTTTCCCTGCTAGTAGAACGTTTGTGGCTCTCATGATGCCGTCGATCGTGCTTTGACCTGTCCCGTACCTGTTGTCGAATAGGTACTTGGTGTGAGCGTCGTTTACTGCGATTATGGGGTATTTTAGGGCTCCTTGCTTTTCCATTGCCTTCAACCTTATTACTCCTGTGGTTGTTTCTTCTGTTCCTCCGATCACGCCTTCAGCGTAGCCGTCCATGTGGGCTTTTACAGTTAAGTCTGCTCCGTCGTCCATTGTTATGTCTGGCATGTGCTTTAGGGAGAGCTCTATGCATTCGAAGTACTCTTTCTCGCTTTGCCCTCTCCAAGCGTAGACGCTTATTCCCTCTTCAACTAGTGCTGCTGCTACTTCGTCTTGAGTGGAGAGTGGGTTTGATGCGCTTAGCGCTACTTTTGCTCCTCCTGCAGCTAGGGTTTTAACTAGGACTGCTGTTTCCTTGGTTACGTGGAGGCAGGCGCTGATCTTCAGCCCTTCAAGTGGCTTTTCGGCTTTGAATTTCTCTCGAATTTTCATTAGTACTGGCATTCTTGCTTCTGCCCACTCTATCTGCATTCTTCCCTTCTCTGCTAAACTTAGGTCTTTCACTTTGTAATTCATCAATTATCCCCATGCAATCTTGCAAGTAGGCTTTCTTTAACTTTTTCAGCTTCCTTCATCACCCACTCCTCGTCGATCGTCTTCAGCTCGCCGTTTTCAACTACAAATTTCCCGTCTACAACTACGTCTCTAACGTCTAGGCTCTTAACCGCGTAGACGAGGTGGCTTACCTCGTTGAACAGTGGCTTTAGGTGCGGCTTGTTGAAGTCTATGATTACGAAGTCTGCCTTCATTCCTGGCTTTATCATGCCTATTTGGCTGCTCCAGCTCAGTGCTCTTGCTCCGCTTACTGTAGCCATTTTGAGTGCTGCTTCTGCTGGTATTACCGTGGGGTTCAGCGTTGTCCCCTTATGCAGTAGGGCTGCAAGCTTTACTGCTTCGAACATGTCTAGTGAGTTGCTTGAGCACGCGCTGTCTGTTCCTAGAGCGACTGTTATTCCCTCACTTAGTAGTTTGGGCACTGGGCTTATTCCTGATGCTAATTTCAAGTTGCTTGCTGGGTTGTGGACAACTTTTACATTTGCCTTTTTCAGGGCTTCGATGTCCTTGCTTGTGAGCCAGACGCAGTGAGCTGCTACTACGTCCTCCTTGAGCACCTTCAAGTCGTATAGGTACTTGACGACTCCCTCCTCTACGTTCACGTTGAACTTCTGCTTGACTAGGTCTACCTCGTTCTTCGTCTCTGCTAGGTGTATGTGCCAAATCACCCTCTCGTAGTCTTCTTTTACGTCCTTGTTCACGTTGTCTGCGTACTCTCTTAGCTCGACCATGTAGTCTGGGTCAACTGTATATGGGGCGTGAGGTGATATTGCTGCTCTGATTCTCCAGTTCTCCTTTCCGTGCCAGTGCTTGATTAGGTGGTCTAGCTGCTTGAAATCCTCGTCTTTCCTCCAGCTGAAGCATACGTGGGATATTACGCCTCTCAATCCTACTTCTAGTACTGCTCTCGCCTCATTGTAGTCTGGACTGTAGTGGTACATGGTGTTTAGAGTGGTTGTTCCCATCCTCGCTGCTTCTACCGATGCCAGTAGTGCGCCTATGTATATGTCTCTGCTATTCATCTTGCTTTCAAGGGGCCATATCCACTTCTCAAGCCACTCGTGTAGCATTAGGTCGTCTGCGTAGCCTCTTAGTAGGCTCATTGCCATGTGGGTGTGAGCATTTATTAGTCCTGGAATTACAACGCAGTTTGAGGCGTCTATCTCCTCGTATCGTGAATACTTGGTTTTCAGCTTGCTGTACTTTCCTACGTCGATTATCTCGCTTCCCTCTACGACAACTGCCCCTCCTCGGATTACTCCTAGCTCGCTCATCGTTACTATTGACTTGGCTTTGACGATGTACTCCAAATTGGTCACCGATAATAACTTCGAAGTTTGAAGTTTAAGAGGTTGAGGGTGGGGAAAACTTTATGTTTGCGAGTGATGATATGGCGGTGGAGGATTTTCCTTGAAGAGCATAAGTGACTGGACTTACGAGGAGCTCTTGGATAGGGCTCTTTCAATGGTTCCTAAGACTGTGACTAAAGCTGAGAGGTTTGAAATTCCATCAGCGGTGGTCTCAATAGTTGGTAATAGGACAATAATTCACAACTTCAAGGACATCTGCGAAGTTTTGAATAGGGAGCCAAGGCAGGTGGCTCGCTTCATTTTGAGGGAAGTTGGAACTGCAGGGGAGATTGAGGATTCTCGGCTGATCTTGCAGGGGAGGTTTTCGCGGTCGACCATAAATAACGTGGTTGAGAGGTATGCTAAGCTCTTCGTGATCTGTCCAATCTGCGGTGCTCCTGACACCTACGTGACTAAGGAGAAGAGGGTGTTCATACTCATATGCACTGCTTGCGGCGCTAGGACTAGCATTTCAGTGAGGGGAATCTAGGAAGTTAAATAAGTGTTTAATCCAATTTTTGATTGGTGTATGTTGTGTCTGAGAGTAATTGCACTAGCAGCGGCAAGCAATTCTACATGAATATTTGGGCTAGAGGTAAGGATGTATTGGTTGCAGTTTGCGATGCAGACATTATTGGTAGGACTTTTAGAGAGGGTAGGCTTAAGATTGAAATTAAGGAGAGCTTTTATGGTGGAAAATTGGTGACGCTGGAGGAAGCTATTTGCGCTCTTAAGGCTGCTTCGATAGGTAACATTGTTGGGAAGAACATCGTGGCTATTGCAATTAGGGAGGGAATTATTCACGAGGATGCTGTGATTTGGATTGAAGGTCAGCCTCACGCTCAATTCGTGAAGATACTTTAGCTGCCTCATAGGTGTTAATTATGAGGAGATTTTGCGCTATTTGTGGCAAGTTGGAGTCTGAAGAGGAGCCCTTAATTGAGAACTTGTGCTGGGAGTGCTACAGGGATCGCCACAAGCTGATTAAGATTCCTCGCCGCTTGAAGGTTGAGGTTTGCAGTAGTTGTGGAGCTTACAAGGTTAATGGTAGGTGGGTTAGGAGTAAGTCTGGTAATCCAGTTTTCGAAGCTTCAGCTGAGGTTGTCAAGAGGAGTGTAAAGCTGACTGGTGAAGGTGCTTTTGAAGCTATTCCCGAGGGTTTTAGCGGTAGGGGTCGAGTTAAGGTTAGGGTAGTTGCTCGTGGAAGCGTTCACCCGCTCATACCAGAATATAGGGAGGAGGCTACTGTAGAGGTTGAGGTTAAGCGGGTGAGCT
>QMQZ01000026.1 GCA_003649145.1 Thermoproteota archaeon | reverse complement strand
GTACATGATTGAAGACTTGTCGGGGAAGTACCCCTATTCTCGACAACTTCTGGCTTCTCGCCGAGAGTTATTGGGCCGAACTTGTAGAAGCTAGTTCCATAGTCTTCTCCGAACGTGTATTTGCGCTTATACTTCTCGCTCATGAAGTAACACCTTACTCAATACACAACTCAACTTTCATCCTAAAGTATTTTCTGTAATTAAGTAAGCTCAATATTAATTCTAGCTAAAACATTATAAATTCTAGGTAAATGAGCGCTCGGACATACTTTCCTTGCAGTTCTCCGCACTTGTAAATGCTTTTATACTTATGAAGTGCTACTCTCTGGGGGCTCTCAATGTTTACCTCCTGGCAAAAAGGAGATTTGAAAGTTAAAGTCCTATTCTCAATTCCATCCATTGCAACTCAAATAATCGCTTCAGCAGAGAGTGAGCACTTAGACATACTGTTAGACTGCGGTGAAGGAATTCTCAGAGACTTACTATTAAAACACTACCGAGATCCCCGAAAACTTGGGAGGTTAAAGGCTATACTCATAACTCATGAGCACTTCGACCATATAGGCGGCCTCTACTCCCTAATGGACTATATGCACGTAATTGGGAGATTGGAGCCCCTAATCATTTCAACTCCAAAACCATCATTAGTCGCCAAGTACTTCACACGCACCTTAATGGAGTTTCGAGAATCAAAGCTCACATATAGTGTAAAGCTCATGGAACTTGAGGATCAAGAGGAATTCCATGTCGGCCCATTAAATATTAAAACGTTCAAAGTACTCCACCGAGGAAGCACGAAGACTGAGCCAATAGGGCCGCTCGTTCCAGCAGTAGGCTACACGATAACCTACAAAGGTCTAAGGATAGTTTACAGCGGCGACACTGGAATGTGCGATAACCTTCTTAAAGAAGTTCGAGGGGCAGATTTAGCCATACTAGAAGCTACTTGGACTGAGAGGAAGGATAAGCCTGAAATTCACTTAAGCGAGGAAGAGGCGAAAGAGTTGGGGGAAATGGCTAAAGATTACATCCTAGTACATAGAGGGAGACTTCGCGCAGAGCTTTTTGGGAGAAGTTGAGTAGAATACTGCCATTACTATACCCCTTTAGTTAAAATCAATTGGCTTCTTAAGTTGTAAAGCAATTTCACTTTTTAGCTACCAGTATCCAGCAAGAACCAATAGGCTTCGTTTCCTCTCTGTAAACTTTTAGAATCTTGAAGCCTGCCTGCGTAAATTCATCCAAGTACTGCTCCCTTGTTTTTGGCCATGCGGGAATTATGGGCAGCAAGATTTCCTTTTCCTTCCCCTCAACTTTCACTTTTCTAGATACGAAGCCTCCAGGTTTCTTCCTAAATTCTTCGACTGACACTGGCTCATCAACTCCTAAATTGCATGAGAAGTAGATGCCTCCACTCTTCAACACCCTAAATGCTTCACGTAAATGATGATTCCTCACATTTTGATCTATTATCATGTGTAGGCACGCCACGTTAACCGCTAGGTCGTACACCTCACTCCTAATTGGAAGCTCTGCAACATCTGCCACCAAAAAATCTAAGAGAGCCCCCTCCCTTCTAGCCCACTTCTTCGCCCTCTTCACTGCAGATGGTGAAACATCAATACCAATCACATGAAAACCTGTTTTAGATAGGAAAATTGAATCCCTACCCTCCCCACAGCCCAAATCAACTACCATTAATCCAGCAGGAAGATTAAATTCCTGAATAAACTTGACAAGAGCTTCAGTAGCGATAGGCTCCTCCCAAAACTCAGCTCCAGCCTCATAAACCCTACGATACCTCTCCTCATAGGCGTGAGGATCATACCTATATTTATGCATAATAACCTCCCAATCCAATCTTCAACTTCAGAAATACAGTACTAAGCTTACCTAGTTTCATACGGTTAATCAAATTAGCTATTTAACACTTAAATTTCACTCGAAGCGTAAGTTGAGAAAACTCATTACATCACTAATCATAGCCTAAATATTTCACTTAGCCATTATGCTACTCTAACTCCACTATGATTAGCAAAGTAGGAGTGCTTTGTGGTGCGGGGGGTGGGATTCGAACCCACGCAGGCCTACGCCACAGGGTCCTAAGCCCTGCGCCTTTGACCTGACTCGGCCACCCCCGCTCCTCATTCATCTAACTATATTTGACTGAATAAGTTTTCTGTTCCTCGCAGCGACCCAATTCTCCTACAATTCCATGAATTCAAAGTAAACTGTAATTAGAGGGAGTTGAGAAGGTGATTTGAAATGGAAGAGCTGAAAAGCAGAGTGAAATGCAGATTAGAGGAAGCTGTCAATCTGCTCAAAACTATTGGATATGAATGCAATGTAACGCCAGAGGACTTCATAGTGTACATGGAAGCTGAAACGCCATACCCCGACTTAGGCTTAGAAGAAATTCTAGAAAACATAATTCTCGTTGCGCACGAGTTAGTGGAGATCAACGAGATAAAGAAGATGAACCTGCCGTTGACAAGGAGAGTCATCATGGACAACTTAGAGGAAATCTACGAGATACACGTAGTGAAAGCACTTCCAATAGAGCTTCAACTAGCTGAGAAGCTGAGTGATTACAATTACATCAAGTGGAGGCTGAGAACTATTGAGGTAATGCTGAGTGAGGATGAGCTGTTGCCGGAAAAATTGAAGCCAAAATTAATTGAACTGCACAAACAATACTCTGAAAAATTAAAGTTTAAGCGAGATTGAAAGTCTCAACGCGTAAATTGTAGGTAGGGTGTGGAAGCGCGCCTCTGCAAGTAGTTCTGTTAAATTATATCTTCATTCGAGTTGAATCAGATAACTCGTGATAGTAAGTGTTTTGACTAGTTCTTCGATACTTAGATTGGTGGCTGAATTGAAGATTGCAGTTGGCTCCACAAATCCTGTCAAAATTGCAGCTACCAAAAATGTCATGAAGAAGATTTATGGAAACAGTGTAGAAGTCGTTCCAATTAAAGTTGAGTCTGGCGTTTCTCACACTCCAATTGGTGAAGAGGAAATCGTTAGGGGCGCTAAGAATAGAGCGATCAGAGCTCTCCAAGCTATTCAAGCCGATATTGGAGTTGGAATGGAGGGCGGCATCGTCAAGAAGTTCGGCGAGTGGTTTCTAACAGGGTGGTGCGCAGTCGTCGATAGGAGCGGTAAATTCTCCTTGGGTTCAAGCGTGTACATGCTTCTTCCAGATAGTGTTGTGGAGAGGGTTTTGAAGGGAGAAGAGTTGGGGGTGGTTTTCGACGATATAACTGGAATGCACGACACGAAGAAGACTATTGGAGCAATTGGAATTCTAACGAAGAGGCTGCTGACTAGGCAAAAAGCTTGGGAAGACTCTCTCATATACGCTATGGCTAGGAAGATAAGCCCTGAATTCTACTATTAAAGCTGGCCGGCTGCAATTAAAATTTAATCTTACTGTTCCAAGAAATTCTATTGTAAATTTCCACATTGGATAGGTGTTGAAGTTGAGTTTACTTGATGAAGTGGACCAGATGATTCTCAAGCTCCTACTAGAGGATGCCCGAGCGTCTATATCGTATATAGCTAGAGAGTTAGGTTTGAGCCGGCCCACGGTGAGGAGGAGGGTTAAGCGCTTAATCGAGAGGGGTATTATTAAAGGATTCTCAGTGGTAATTGATGAGAGTCTGCTCAAAGGCTTCCAGCTGGTATGCACTTTTAAGGCTTCCAATGTTGATGAAGTTGTAGGTGAACTGGAGAAGCTCAGTGAAGTTTCAGAGATATACTTGACTACAGGGGAGCGCAACGTCGTCTGCCTAGCTAGAATTGCTGACGTAAAGGCGCTTGAGGCTCTGCTTAACAAGTTTTCAAGCCTAAACGTCCCATTTGAAGTGAGCATAGTTTTAAAATCCATTAAGAAGCCCATCTCTCCAGAGTCCCTACGAATATTAAAGTTGAAGTGCGACTACTGCGGAAAGGAAATAATTGGCAAGCCGCTCACCTACACTCTACATAATAGGAAGTACTACCTGTGCTGTCCAATCTGCCTGCGAGAGTTCAGTAGGAAGATGAAGCTGGTAACTTAAAATTAGCCTTCCTTTCCACTTTGGAAACAATGAACCTTAACAGTAAGTATCACTACTAGCATAGTGGAGGTGAAGTAATTGGCTAAAGATCCTGTTTGTGGAATGGAAGTTAATGAAGAGACAGCTAAGCTCAAAGCTTGCTATGAAGGTAAGACATACTACTTCTGCTCTGAAGAGTGTGCAAAGGCATTCAAGGAGAATCCTCTAAAGTACACGTCATCTGATGATCCATGTCGACGCTGCGGAATTTGCTGTTAAAATAATTGCAATAACTGTAGTTTCAAGCGCTAATTCTCCCTCTTTTATAGCTTTGAGAGGTGTTTCAATATGATTAGTGATAGGAAGGCTATAGCCTTAAGAATTGCAGGCATGCACTGCGCCTCCTGCGCATTGAGAATAGAGGATAGGTTGAGGAAGCTGCCAGGCGTAGTGAGGGTGAATGTAAGTTTCGCCTCTGGGAAGGCGTATGTGGTTTTTGACCCTAAACTAGTCGAGTTAAGAGACATTGAGAGGGCGGTTGAAGAGCTTGGATATCGAGTTGTTTACGAGAAGGTTTCCCTTAAGGTTAGTGGGCTCAGAGACGTTTTCGACGCTAAAATGCTGGAGGAAGCTCTAAGTAAAGTTGAAGGCATAGTTAGGGCTTCAGCAAACTATGTTAAGAGCAACATTTTAATCGAGTATAATCCAGCCCTAACCTCGTTGGAGGATATTAAAGAGGTAATCTCAAATCTAGGCTTCGACATTACAAGTGAAGAATTCGAGCTCCCCACAGAGGAGGTTGAAGCTAAGAAGCTTAGAAATACTGCGCTAGTCGGTCTGGCTTTATCTGCGGTCATCATGATATTAAGCTCATCTGAGCTATCCCCCTACCTGCCACTAGCTAGAACCCCTCTTTCAGCCTACATCTCCCTCGCACTGGCAAGTGTTATTCAGGTTGGAGTAGGCTGGAGATTCTACCTAGGAGCATTGAGAGCAGCTAGAGGCAAAACTGCCAATATGGACACGCTAGTCTCACTGGGCACGACAGCTGCATTCGCATTAAGTGCATTCAACACGATTCCAACTCCTAGGTGGGAGGGAGTATACTTCGACGCCTCAGCAATGGTGCTATCCCTCGTCCAGCTGGGCAAGTACCTAGAAACCAAAACTAAGGGGAAAGCGTCAGCAGTAGTTAAAAAGCTCCTTGAAGCCCGACCTAAGAAAGCTAGAGTTTTGAGAGAGGGAGTTGAAGTTGAAATCCCCTCAGAGATGATTCAAGTAGGAGACATTGTCATCGTTAGGCCTGGAGAGAAAATTCCAGTTGATGGAGTAGTTGTTGATGGGCACTCAGCAGTTGACGAGTCGATGGTTACTGGAGAGTCGATTCCTGTTGAGAAGAAGCCTGGAGATGAAGTTGTTGGAGGGACTGTTAATAGG
>QMQZ01000025.1 GCA_003649145.1 Thermoproteota archaeon | reverse complement strand
GAGAAAGCTCGGCTGCAAAATGAGATCGCCATTCATGACGATGTCGATACTGGCCTTACCGGTAATTCCAGAGCTCAGAATCACAGATAAAGGACTTGTAGACGTCAAAGAATTCAAGATCGTCGACGTCCTAGTAGAAGACTAAGCCAACCCAACACGGAGCCCCCCAAAAAGATTAGAACACAGCAGTAGAAGACAGAAGTAACTGGCACAGCGAAAAACAGCTTATAGAGAGTATTGTACTCACCTGCATCAATAAGGATCAATGGGAAAAGCAGTAGAGACAAGTCAAACCTCTGCGGCGGGCTGACCCTAGCCCTCTTAGGAGGACTGTAGGACTTCTCATCTAAATCCAATCGGTCAGCAAGATCAACATTAAGCCTATAAACCTTAACTTTACCGAAACTCCAAGCCTCTAAAAATAACCCTCGAAAGTCGAATACCGAATAAATGAAAGGAAAGTGCACACGCTCAATCTTATCTTGAATTTTAAAAATCAATTCAAGCTCGTAATCACCTTGAGAAAGCGTGGGCGGAAAACTGCCAATCCACCTATTAAAATCGACCTTCATAAGCTCACCCGAATAAATTACCACACCTCTACGCCTCACATTAAACCTAATGCTCGAAATAGGCAAACGCTCAATAACTACAATCTCTGTGGAGTTAGTCACGTCATAAGCCATTGGAGAAGCTATAATGGCAAAAGGCTTTACAACCTTAAAGGGATTTAAAATTCGATACATTGGATCACTTGGAAGTAATAATAAATACGTAGACCTCCCAGTAGTTTTCTCGTAAGAGAGCATCATACCAGCCATATAAAGAGGATTAACTGGAATGTAGTAGCCAGTTCCATTTAGCATTATATTGGCATCATACCTGGTGTAGAGAGGAATGTAATAAACAACCCTCACACCTGCAAAAAATAAAGAATCATCTTCAAACACTCCATCCATACTCTTAATCGCAACAATAAGTTCCTCTGGAAGGCCAGATCTAATCCTAGAAGCGAAGGCAAAGTATATTGGTGCGAAAGCCGCAAATATAAAGCTCGAAAAAGCAATTAAAGCTAAGATGTACTTTGAGCGCTTCTCAGACGAAAGTCTGTCAACGACAAGGCCTCCTAAAACACCTACAGACGCAGCGTAAAATGGAAAACCAGTGAGGATAATGCGAATATCCCAAGAACCCGGAACAACACCAGATGCAATGAAAGTTGACAATAGTGAAAGAAGGAGTAAAGCTATATCACCAATTCGTGAAAGCAGAAACGCTAAAATTATCATAAAAGCAAACCCTACTAGGTGCTCATAACCAAACCTAACCTTCATTAAAACGTGAAATGGAGATTCAACAGTACTACCCACATAACCCAACGCTTTACCTACATCTATAGAGGTATACTCACTACTATAATACGGCGAAATATAGTCAGCAACGAAAAATGCAGAAATCATTATCAGAGCTGATAAAGCAGCATAGCCAAACAAAACCACGGCATCCACGTATTTACGCTCCCAAATCCGTTTGAAAAAGAAGTACAATGTTATTGAAACCAATATTGAGCCGGTAAGTCCAGCTGTAGATGTATGAGAGAAGGCAACAAGACAGCTAAACAGTGAGGCTAATAGGATTTTACGCCTGTCCATCGACTTCAACCCAACAAAGTATAGTGCAACCGCAACAGGCATAAAGGCTACAGCCGCAGAATTCTTCAGCAAGTGCTCAGCCATCCTCAAACTATACAATGAAAAGACAACCGCGAGAGATGCGAAAAAACCGTCAACATCTCTCCCTCTAATCGACCTAGCAAAGTAGAAAGTAGACAAAGTAGCTCCAGCAGCAAAAAGTGAAGCTGCAATTTTAACTGCAAGTGTAGGGTCACGAAATACAAAGTTTATGAGCGCAGCAATCGCAAAGCTAAGTATTGGAGCATCAAAGTAGAGCATACCTCGCTCGCAGAGAAACTTTACTTGAAGACTATTGTAGGGAGAATCTGGAAGAGGAAGCGGGTAAGGAGTGGAATTTAGCGGGAGTAAGCGCAGAATAAAGCACAGAAAAGCGCAAACAACTGACAAATAAACGTATGGCGATCCACCCGCGCGCCTAAACATCATTAATCACCTAATTTTATGATGCTACACTCGTAAATTCTGCAAATCTAAAACCCGACAAATCTAAATACATTCATGAGGCAAGGAACCATCAAATTCAACACCACTAAGCCACGCCCACAAACATTAGTGATTCAAGCTTTAGCTTTACTCAGCTGGTACTTTCTTATTTTAATTCCAGCTTGCTCCAACAGCTGCCTCGATATGGGATCCTCATACTCTGAGTCGTAGACTATCTCTTTAATTTCAGCGTTTATTATAATCTTAGCGCATATTGAGCATGGAAAATCGGTTACATACAAAGTAGCACCCCTCGTACTAACTCCAAATACAGCCGCTTGAATTATCGCATTCTGCTCTGCATGAACTCCTCGGCAAATTTCATGCCTCTGACCAGACGGGATGTTGAGCTGCTGCCTTAAACAACCAACTTCAGCGCAGTGGGGCAAGCCCTTCGGCGCGCCATTATAGCCGGTAGAGAGAATGTGCCTATCCTTAACTAGAACTGCACCAACCTTTCTCCTCAAGCACGTAGACCTCTCCTTAACAATGTGCGCTATCTTCATGAAGTATTCATCCCATGAAGGTCTTTCAATTGTCACCATTATCCCCCACGCGATTTTCTGATTATATTGACACTTACATTATATTTCTTTCGATAATGCTGAATTCACAAACTCCAGAAATGCAGGTACATGTCTCTTAGACGTAAAATTGAACAGCTCATCTATGAACATTCTAGCAATATCCTTCAAAATCTCGTCCGCATTCCAGTACAAGTAGACTAAAGCAGTCTTCACCTCCGGATACACTTTCCTCAGCATTTCAAAATTCAACATGACCGCCCTCAACCTTGGAGCGTCAACGTCGATCTTAGCTTCAATCGCAACCACCGGAACCTCCCCATAACCTTCAGCCCTCGACAAAACGATATCCAATGCAGCTCTATACTCTCTACCACCACCTCTCCATATCAAGAGCTTCTCATTCCATAAAATCCTAAACCCCCTTCGTTCAGGCTTCAACTTACTTCTAATAACATCAACAAGGTATTCCTCAAAACTGAAAGCTCTAAACTGACCAATCATCTGAGGCATACCTTTCAGCACACGCATAATCGTATCCTTCCACCTATTCTGAATCAAATCGACGAAAGTTAGGAAGTCATTTAGCTCAAGCGTTTCCTTCCACTTCAAGTAAAGCTCGAATAAGTCTTCACCAGCCTTAGCACCATCTTCATCTCCACTACTCATCAGCTTCTTTATGTAGTCTATCGCTCTAGTCCTCCTCAAAGTAAACACCACACTTCAAGCCATCTTGAGCCATTCAATACTTGTTGACCACAAAATTTTTAGAGTTAGTGGAGTAGGTTTGTTTAGGAGGCAAACACGTGAAGTGCCAGTTTCTCCTAAATGATAAGTATTGTAGGATTAAGGGATGGAGAATTAGTGGAGATAGACTTTTAATGTGCCTAAAGGGCGGCGATCGCTGCCCGTATAAGATAAGGTATTTGGCAAATGAAGGGTATAGAGCTGGCCCCGAAATAATGTGGGCGATTGAAAGGTGATTATGGACCCTCAATTGTCGCATGTCTAGCCTTTAAATCTTCTTCAGTTTTCCCTAATCTATGCATTAGCTCAACGATTATTGACTCAAGAAACACCATTGCAGATATCTCAAATAACGTGCCAAGAGGAGCTACTGGCTCATGAATCCCTAAAATCTGCCTTGAAAAGTAGTCGGTCTCTTCAGTAATCTTCGTTCTGCCAGGCACGAAAACTATGTGGTCAGCCAATTGCCCAAGAGGAGAATCTGGATGCGAAGTTACCGCGATAACCTTAGCTCCAACCTGCTTAGCAACTTGAGCCACGGTCACTACTATTCCAGTTCTACCTGAACCTGAAATCGCTACCAAAATGTCACCCTTACCAGCTGCAGGAGTAATAGTTTCACCTATAACGTAAACGTGAAAGCCCAAATGCATAAGGCGCATGGCAAAAGCCCTAGCAATTAATCCCGACCTTCCAGCCCCAACGACAAATATGGAGCGATTAGCAGCCTGCGCGTAAATCAACATGTCAATCATCTTCTCAACTTGACCATAATCCAACATTGAAGGCAACTTAGAAATGTATGTAGCTATCTGATTAAGACACTCTCGAACGGCTTTCAGAGCCAAATTACAACCTCCTAACTCCGCGAACCTTTCTGGAGAGAGTTCTTAAAAACTCTTTCTCACAGAATTGGTAGTGTATTAAATGGAAGGTGAAAATTAATTGAAGGTGTTATGATGCTTGCTGATGAAGTTCAAAATGTTGAATTGAAAGTTTTAGTTGAAAACACTGCAGGAGCTAGAAGAATATTAGGCGCCCATGGATTGTCTATTCACGTTAGAGCAGAGCTCTCAGACGGGAAGCAAGTTAACATACTATTCGACACAGGCCCATCACCAATGGTCTTAAGGGATAACGCTGAAGTCATGGGCTTAAATTTCAATTATCTGGACGCCATAGTCCTAAGCCATGGACATTACGACCACACTGGAGGACTAATCGAAGCACTAAAATTAACCTCAAAGAAAACCCCAGTTGTAGCGCACCCACACTGCTTCAACCCTAAATTTGCAGTAGACCCTAAAATCAGATATAACGGAATACCATTCACGCAGAACGAGGTAATGAAGTATGGAAACCTAATTCTAGCCAAAAACCCAGTGAAACTATCACCAGGCATACTCACTACAGGTGAAGTGCCGAGAATTACAGATTTCGAAAAAGTTGGGAAAATGAAGACAATAATAAATGGAGCTGTCGTCGACGACAAAATGCTAGATGACCAAGCACTAATAGTTAACCTTAATGGAGAGCTAATCGTAATAGCTGGATGCGCACACGCAGGAATCATAAACACGATCATGAGGGCAATGGAGCTAACCAACATAAGAAAAGTAAGAGCTGTAATTGGAGGATTCCACCTAATAGGAGCTAGCGAGCATAGAATAGAGAAAACCATAAAATACTTGGAAAAATTTGGCGTCGAAAACATAATGCCATGCCACTGCACAGGAGAAAAGGCCATGCTTAAAATGGCAATTAAATTCAAGGAGAAATTTAGAAGAATAGCCGCAGGTCAAACACTCAAGTTTAGTTAAACACTCAATTCATCAAGCTTAGCCTGCTTAAAGGACTTCGTCCACTCATCATACTTAGCCTCAAAGAACCTAACGAGCTCGAACCCCTTCTTTCTCCCCAAACCCTCCACTAAAGATAGCTCAATTGGCGATGCATTTACAATCCGCTTAATCGAGCCAAACCTCCTCAGAAGCCTATCCGCCAACTTAGGTCCAATACCCGGAAAGCTCTGAACAACAAACAATTGCCTTTCCCTTAAAGTTTCAAGCTTAGGCTTCTCTCTAATAACAATCCTCTTTTTAACTTCAACCTGCTCATGCTTAACAAGAGCATAGAGAAGCTCAGCAGT
>QMQZ01000024.1 GCA_003649145.1 Thermoproteota archaeon | reverse complement strand
ATAGTATTGAGGTGGCACGTCTTTCAGAAGAGAGGAGTAAATCCAATTACTGGAGAAGCCGCTCTCACCATTAGGAGGAAACTAGTCGAAGATTGGCAGCCTCCCCTATTCACTACACCGGAGGGGAGGAAATACCTCGAAGAGGCGATCTTGGCAGCCGAAAAAGAAATCAGCAATCTTAGTGATTAAATTCATGAGTTGGGAAATATGTATTACGCTTTACGTCCAGACTCACTTCTAGTTTGGAGGAGTGAGGAGGTTAAAGAGAGGCTTTCATGGTACTATGAGGTCATGAAGGACAGGAAGCCAGCCAAGTACCTAATTTGTAAGAGAATACCAGTAGAAGTTAATTTAACGGAAGCAAGCGAGGAAGAGCTTTGGGAAGAGCACAAAAGAGCAGCTGAGAGCTTTAGAAAAGCACTCGACGAGATAGTTGAAGGTGAAAAGAAGCTTGAAGACCTACCTAAGCCTAAAGTTAGCTTTCTAGACTTGAAAATCGAGCTAGTTAAGAGGATGCTCACTCACTGCAACTTCTGCGAAAGAAGATGTGGAGTTAACAGGGCTGAGGGAGTGAAGGGCTTCTGCAGACTAGACTCCAAAACATACGTGTCGTCCTGGTTCCACCACTGGGGTGAAGAAGCTCCACTAGTTCCAAGCGGCACAATATTCTTCGGCTCATGCAATTTCAGGTGTGTCTTCTGCCAAAACTACGACATAAGTCAACTTCACCCATATGCAGGAATACAAGTTAACTCCAAGGAGCTAGCAAAAATTCAAGCTACGCTGAGGAGGGAGGGAGTGAGGAACATTAATTACGTAGGAGGAGAGCCGACGCCCAACCTCCACACAATAATCGAATCTCTAAAATACCTCGACGTAAACGTCCCCCTACTCTGGAACAGCAACATGTACTGCAGTGTAGAAACGATAACCATACTCTTGGAATTAATAGACATCGCCCTACCAGACTTCAAGTACGGCAATGACTCATGCGCTAAGCGCCTGTCCATGGTCGACAGGTACTTCGAAGTAGTCTCCAGAAACCACAAGATGATGCACGACTACGGCATAGACATGATCATCAGGCACCTAGTAATGCCAAACCACGTCGAGTGCTGCACCAAGCCAATTCTAGAGTGGATAGCTGAAAACCTCCCAAGAGCAATGGTAAACATAATGGGGCAGTACAGGCCCGAATACCTAGTCGCGTGGGAGCCGGAGAAGTATCCAGACATCGCTAGGAGGCCGTCGCAAGAGGAGATGGAAGCATCCTTCAAGTATGCTGACGAGCTAGGAATATGCTACAGACCAGTTTCTTAAAATTTCAAATGCAAGTTTCTCACTTAAATCAGGATGACATGCACCTTCCCGCGTAAAGGATAGGAGTTCTGGCTTCAACTGGCAAAGCTTCTCCTTTCTAACCCAGAAGATCGCATCAGATATTTTTGCGACTACGTCTGGAAAGTAGGGTAGAAGAAGCCACTTCCCCATAATGTTAGTACACTTGACTGGTGATACTATAATTAGCCGCTCAACCCCATACGCGAATGCTATAGTCGATAGAACTTTGAACTCACTTAAGAGAAGTCTAGATATTGCAGCTCGCTTAGCTCTAAGCTCAAATCTCCTCACTATTGGCGGAAAGTGAAATTGCATTGAAGTATACTGCTGAAGAGCTGTGTAGAATATGCATTTCACATCTGAGCATATGCTTGATAAGCTGCGAATACATTTTGATAAAGAGCCGCTAACTTCGAGGATGAATACATCCTCATCAAGGTCGGTGAGAAGCGGCATGTCAACTATAAGTAAGCTAGGCTTCCACTTGCAAGCCAAAGCACTAATAACCCTTTCAAGCTTCAATCCAAACAGCGTAACTACTTTCCAGCCATTCGACTCTATACGCGACTTCAAAGCGTTAATAGTCCAAGAAGTCATCCATGCTCTTCTCCTTAATCATCCTCCACAGAATCACGCTTCCAACATGCGTGCATATCCTCTTCATTCGAATAGCGGCGAATAGCTTCTTAGGGTCATAGCAGGTGCAGCTGTACACCTTGTCTTTAGGGTGAAAGGTAACTACGTAGAAGGCTTCACAATCTCCTAAACTCCCTCTCCCCCTTACAATCCACATGTTTGGTTTAGGTGTAGAGTAGACGTCGACGAGCCTCAACTTGCATCGGTAAAACCAGGAGTATGGCTTGCCGCTGAACTTCACCTTGAACTTCTCGAAGGCGCGTTCAAGCTGGTCTGCTGAAACTCCTAACTTGACTAGTACAGTGAGCCTCTTGATGTCTCTACGTCTAGAGGACATCCACTAAGCCCTTCTCCGAAATTCCAAATGTTGCAGATGATCCTCTCTGCAGGTAGGGGCTATCCTCAACGAGCATCCTCCTAACTAGAATTCCCTGACGCTTAGAGTGTTGAGGCGCCATGAATAACCTGTGAGTAGTGCCGTGAGCAACTACATGGCCTCCAGCTGCAGTAACTCCACCGCCAGCTACTGGCTTAGCAACCACGTGGTTAGTTACGATGACGTAGACGTTGTACATCATAGCTACTCTCAAGAGGAAATTTAGCATGTAGTTGAGCGTCTGCTGCCTGGCAACCAGCATCTCCCTACCCCTATACTCGGCGCGGACGTGAGAGATCAAGCTGTCAACAACGGCTAGCTTGACGCCCTCCTCCTCAATGTACTTAGGGAGAATAGTCCTTATGCAGTCTATTTGCTCGTCCACATTCATGGGCTGGAAAACAAGTACACCGGACAGAGGGTCTTCAATATTGAAGCGCTCTCCAATTTTCGCTATTCTACTCTCAGAAAAGGTGCCTTCAGTATCTATGTAGAAAGCCTTTCCACCAACACCACCTCTATTCACTGTCAATTGGACGGTGGTTGAGAGCTGGAAGCAGAGTTGAGATTTACCAGTTCCATACTCACCAACAACTTCGTAGATGCACCTGGGCTCGAGGCCTCCCTCCAATAGCTGGTCAATAGACTTTACGCCAGTGGTTAGTCTTGGGAGCTCACTGCGCATTGAAGCGTACTCAGAGGCTCTAAGGACTTTCTGCGGCCTAAAAGCTCGCCTCACTCTCATTAAAGCTCTATTTATCCTCGAGTAATCGTCTACGTCGACGTACATTAGCAGCTCGTCCAGCCCATACAAGGCTAGCTGCCTTGGAGTTAGGATTCCAGCTTTCCTCAGCTTCTCAGCAGTTGCAGGTCCAACTCCAGGGATGTCTTCAAGCTCCTTAAAAACCTCATTCTCAAAATCCTCCACCTTCAATCACCTCCAAAAACAGCTTTTTCAAGTAGTTAAGGTGAAGAATGACCTTGTCAAGCTCAAAAACTAAATCGCGTGGGGTAAGTTGAGGAGAAGTAGAGGTGAGGTCTCTAAGCGCTTGGATTAGTGAATTTACCTTCCCCCTATCATAATACTCCTCGAAGAGAAGCTTACCCTCACTTCTACCTGCGTCAGAGCGCTTAGGCATGAGAATTAACTCTCTCCTTACATTTCCACTCCTAGTCAATCTGTAATTTGCAATTACGAGGCCCTTTGAAGAGGCTAGGACAACGTAGCTGAAGCCTCTCCCATCTCTATGCCATCTAATCCAGCTACTCATCACCATCACCCCTATAGCTTGAGTACTCATTTAGCGCTGCAATGCCGGAGGGCGTTATTCTCAAGTAGTACTTGCCATCTCTCCCAACGACATCTGCAATGAAGCCATACGCTGAAAGCACACTGATTATGCGCTGTGCTACTTCGCTACTTAGCCCTAAGACTCCTACAGCATACCCCATGAGGGTGTCGCGGTCTGCAGCTCCTTGAAGTAGGAATGACAGTATCTGCGCAGCAGGGTCTGCTAATCCTCTAAACATTTTGTGAAGGGCAGACTCCACCTTAGGCTTAGTTGGCTTGATGACGTCCTCAACTGGAATCCTCACCTCAGGCAGTTCTTTAAATTTGAGCTCTGCAATACTAACTCTACCACCATAGAATACGAGGAAAGCACTACTTGGAATGTAATTTACGTGCTCCAGTCGGAAGTCGGCAAGCGGGAGAAGAGCTGATAGAGCATTAAATTCCTCTTTAGAGCGTGGAGGCGATGAAAAGGCGCAATTGAGGCTAAGTCTAGCTCTGAATGCAAGTAGCATAGGGCTTCTGCAAGATAAGATTATAGCAGGATTCCTCGACCGCTTCAAAATATCTAAGATGAAGAGGGTTCTCTCAAAGGCTACAGCATACTCCTCTCTTAAAGCTCTCATTAGGCCCGGCATTAGTAGATCTGACTCCTCCAAAACTAGTTTTACGTCGCTCCTCTCGGAAAAATTCAGGAAGAGGAGGATTGAAGCTAAAACTCTAAATTCTCTAGGTAGGTGGTGGAGATCTACTATTAGGAGAGAATTACCTACATCATCTAGCCCCAGGAATCCACTAAATGATGATCCAATTCTACCCCAAGTTAAATTGTCTAGAAGCCTTAGAAGCCTGAAGCTGTACGGCCTAGTGGATGCTATTTGCGATTGCGATTCAATTTCAAGTATAACATCCTCAACACTAGGCTCATAAACACCTCTAGCTACGAAACGAGCTAGAGCTTGCTGCAAAATTCTAGCAGAAACTTCACTTATGTGGAAGCTCAACTTGAAAGCTTCAGAAATTTCAAAAGCTCGAATATAAGGGTCAAACCAAGATAGGTTGAAGGGAGAAATAGAGGCGTTAAAGCCGAGGCGAACTAATTTACAATCCCTGCATAATGAGCAGAGGGCAGAATACTCTCCAAAGCCGTCGATAACTATGGTCTTCTCCCAGCCCAAGGCGTCCAAAATAGATGCATTAATTTTAACTCGCTCACTAATCGGCCCAAAAGTGCCTAAAATGCACTTGGACGCGTGAAGACTTGAGATTATAGACGCTAAATTTACGATCCCAAGCATTCTAGGAACAACTACCATGAATCATCAACCTCCAAATGCAAATGGCCTTCATTAGAATGGATGTTAAGAGGAGGAGAATTGCGGAGTTAATGGAGCATTTCAAATAGGATATGAAGGTTAAAGCGTCAACTAGAAATGATAAGGTTAGGATGGACTTCGCGCGCTTAACTACTCTCGAAGAAGGTAGGCAGATAGACTTAATATTGTAGAGGCTTTTCAATTCGCGAGATGGAAGTATAAATTCACCATCCCTAAGAGCATAATTGCCTGCTAGAAGCTCATTTAGAGCAGCATCTAATCCTTCACTTGAAATGATCATTGCTGGAATCTTTCCTCTTAAAACTAGAGCTAAAGATAGAGATTCAACATCACCTTTTCGCTCAAAAACACTATCAATTCGCATCTTATTTTGGGAAATCATAGCTCAACACCCCAAAAGCTCGCTGTTAATAATGCGCTGACCAGCTCTTCGCCTTTCAGAATCTTAACTTCACTAGCAGGTATCGATGTAGCCAGAGAATTTAGAATTCCAGATATTATTGAAACTGCCTCATCCTTACTTCGAATAGATGAGGAAATCCGTGGACAAAGTAGGTAAAAGTCTCCACGAGACTTATTCCTAATAAAAATGAAGGAATAATCTGCAGGAATGCTCTGCAAAATCTTCTTGAAAAGCTCTTCATCCCTAATTTCACGGAAAGCAAGAGCTCCAGAGACTGAGAATCCACCTAAACCTGATGAGCAGAGAGCTACGCAGCCCAGTACGCCGAGTTTAATATTGACATCAAATATTGTTTTTGAAAAATTGCTGACTTTTAACTTCTCAATAATCACAGTCTTTTTAACAATGCATTTATT
>QMQZ01000023.1 GCA_003649145.1 Thermoproteota archaeon | reverse complement strand
GCCTTGCACGCAGGGGGTCGCGGGTTCAAATCCCGCCCGGTCCACCAACCCACTTTGCTTCTAAATCTTCCTTCATGATGAACGTTACACTAAACTATGGTAATAACTGTAATACGGCACGCGTCTATCCACACCCATTTTGCTTCTTGTGAACACATTTATTTACATTAATCATGAATTATATAGTCGGCTGATGATGACAAGAGGGTCAATGAGGTTAAAACCCGTGAATTGAGCTGGAAATACTGAAGCTACTCAGACTCTTCTCCACGCACTTCGATAAATTCCAACTTCTTGCTCATATGCGTGAATTATTGCTGTAGCAACCACCCACGCATCTAGGGGTTTGGGGTATATGGCCACCTTCTCATCTGCCAATTTCAGCGTTTTATCCGTGAAAGTTCCATGAGGGAATCCTCCTATTATGACTACTGGCTTATCCTCTTTTGCGATTTCTTCGGCTACTTTCTTAGGCGTACTCTGGCTGCCTCTTGACGTCAACAATATTACTCTTGTTGGCTCTATTTCTTCCAGCAATTGCTCCAACGTTTTATCTTGAACTTTAAGTAATGGCTCTACTGCCCGTGGTGGCACTTTTCCCTCTTTGAACAGCTGTTCAAATAGCCCAACAAATCTAAGGTAATTTCTTGGCAGCCTTGTTGATGAATCTACATATATGACTTTATCATTTATCGTATGCACATAAGTTTGTAAATAACCCTCCAAGTTCGCTGGTGAGCCTAGTATCTGAAGAAGCGTTATATGCGTTATATCTGGCCTTCCTCTTTTCCAATTGTACTCTAACTTCTTCATGGCGTGATAGTGGCGGGAAACGTCTAGGAGTATTTCATGTGGTTTTTTCCCTCTTCTCCTGGCATCCTTCACTATTATTGGATGATTTTGAATCTTCCTAGGTATCGTTTCCAGTGCAGCCTCAGCTAATATTAACTGTAGATGAGCCATCCTTCCACCGCTTGCTATCAGCTTAATTATATCGTTTGCTTAATAATTTGATTGGTGGTCTCTTGCCTCGACTAATCAAAGATATTGCTGTTCAGAGGATTGACCGCCTCTTCAAGCTGGCTGAAAGCGTTTTTCTAAGTAGCCCTGAACTGGCTAATAGGTACGTAGCACTTGCTCGTCGCATCAGTATGAGGTGTAGAGTACGCATCCCCAAAAAATGGCGTAGGCGGTATTGCCATTATTGCGGAGCTTTTCTTTGGCCAGGCGTTAACTGCCGCGTCCGCATTCGCTCCAATAGGATGCCCCACGTAGTTATAACATGCTTCAATTGTGGAAGACAAATGCGCTTCCCATTTAAGCGGTAAGCGTGAAGTTTTTGTTTAACCTGTGCTGATTAAATGTGGGAGCATCATGTCAAGTTTATCACCTAAAGAGAAGCGTAGACTGGCGGACTCAGTTCAACAAGAAGCACCACACGTCCATGTAGGTAAGCGCGGGCTGTGCAGCGAAGTTCTTGATGAGATTGACAGGCAGTTGGAAGCGCGTGAAGTGATTAAGGTTAGAATACTTAAAAGTGCACTTCAAGTAGAAAATTGCGACCGTAAAACACTAGCTAAAAAACTCGCTGAAGCAGTAGGCGCTGAAATTCTGGACATCAGAGGATTGACTGCAGTACTGTATAGAAAGCGAAGACTTTATAAGAGGTAGTCTTACTTTCAACGCTGAGATTACTCTACTCATTTATGGTGATAAGTATGGCTACCCCTCATAGCGTGCCGCCGCAACTCCTAATAAATGAGTTGGCAAAGTACTTGAAGGAGCACTATCCTCAAGTTAAACCTCCAGCTTGGGCTCCATTCGTTAAGACTGGAGTCCATAAGGAAAGGCCGCCTCAGGATCCTGACTGGTGGTATGTCAGGTGTGCCTCCATACTCCGTAAGATATACATTTATGGGCCAGTTGGAGTTTCACGGCTAAGGACCGCCTATGGCGGTAGGAAAAGGCGTGGTACACGCAAAGAGCACTTTAGAAAAGGAAGTGGCGCAATTATTAGAAAGGCCCTTCAACAACTAGAGGCGGCTGGGTTGGTTGCTAAAGTTGAGGGTGAGGGGCGGAAGTTAACTCCTGAAGGGCTCTCTCTATTAGACAGGCTCTCTAACAGAATTTTCAGAGAGCTCCAAAAGAAGATGCCTGAGTTAAAAAAATATGTAATGACTACTAAGTGATGAATGTCGAGGTGCTAAGAACATGAGTGAAGTCAGCGACGAAGAGCTGGAGGCTATAAGGCAGCGGAAGCTACTTGAGCTTCAGAAGAAAATCATGGAAGCCAAGAAGAGAGAAGAAATGGAAGCTGAAAAGCAGGCTATATTACGTGTCATCTTAACCCCCAAGGCTAGAAGTAGATTAATGAATCTCAAAATGGTCCGCCCTGAGTTCGCCGCGCAACTCGAGCTACAGTTAATTCAACTCGCTCGCGCAGGCCGACTTCCCGTGCCATTAACTGATGAGCAACTTAAAGCTATTCTAATTCAATTAACAAGTAGTAAGAGAACTACTCGTATAATGTTTAAGAGGAAGCCTTAAGGTGGTGATCATGGCTAGAAATAAGCCCCTAGCTAAAAAACTCAGGCTTGCACGAGCTTTAAAACAGAATTCCCCTGTCCCCTTCTGGGTTGTAGTCAAAACTAGGGGAGCATTTAGGCGTCATCCCAAACTTAGACACTGGAGGCGAAGTAGGCTTCAACTATAGTGGTGATGTAAATGAGTAGTGGTGAAGAGGGCGCAAAAATCGTTGAAGAGAGGATTTATGTCGTTCCATTCAGAATTGCATTCTTCGTTCCAAGGCCAAAGCGAGTGCCAAGAGCAATTAGATTTCTTAGAAGCTTCGTACAAAGGCACATGAAAACAGATAAAGTCTGGATTTCTCCTGAAGTGAATGAAGCCATATGGAGTAGAGGTAAAAAGAAGCCCCCACGAAGAATTAAAGTCAGAGCAGTTAAGGAAGAAGATGGCACTGTGAAAGTGTACTTGGCAGAGTCATGAGGTTTAAAAGTTGATAGAAAGAATCACTATTTACGGAAGTTCAAGTATAGGTGTCTTCTGCCTAGCCACAGATTCATATGTAATTCTGCCTCCAGATGTAGCTGATAAAACACTAAAGGTAATAGAAGAAGTACTGGGAGTTCCAGTAGTGCAAACAAGAATAGGCGGCTCAGTTCTCATAGGCGCTCTAGCAATAGGCAATGATAATGGTGTTCTACTCCCCTACTACGCCTCTGACGAAGAGCTATCTTTCTTAAAGTCAACCTTACAAGTAAATGTGAGCACTTTACCAAGCAAAAAGACCGCTTTAGGGAATGTAATTTTAGCAAATGACCATGCTGCAGTTACGCATCCAGGGCTTGAATCAAAAGCGAAACGAATAATTGAAGACGTCTTGGGCGTTGAAGTTGTCGACGCTCAAATCGCCGGACTACCTATAGTTGGTGCAGCGGCAGTTATAACTAATAAGGGCGGGCTTGTACATCCTCTCGTCTCCGAGGAAGAACTAAAAAATATAAGCGATATCTTCAAAGTAAACGTCGACGTGGGAACCGTTAATGCGGGATTCCCCTTCGTGGGTATAGGGATTGTAGCAAATTCGAGGGGTGCTCTAGTTGGTTCAGCAACTACAGGTCCTGAACTTGCTCATATTGAGCGTGCTTTAGGATTATTGGAGGGTCCCCCATGAGTGTGAAAGTCTTTAGAGTTGAAGGGAAAATGCTCTTGCGCACTGGTGAGTGGCAGAAGTTCGTGATAGACCTCCCAGGAGTTAAACCTGAGGACGTACTTGAAAGAGTATACTCCTCGCTAACTGGTCTTCATAAGCTTAAGCGATCCCACATACACATTAAAAGTATAACTGTTATCCCACCGGAAGAGTCAAAGAATCCGCTAATTAATAGCATAATGGAGTTGAAGATGCGTGAGCAGTAGTGAACTTAACGAAAAGATCAGCAAGCTTTACGCAGAACTTAACATGCTTAATGCAATTGCAGAGTCTCTCCAAAGACATCACGATGCTCTATCAAAGATGATACTTGACGTACAATTCGCCCTAAATACTTTGAAGGAAATCAGAGAAATAGATAAAGGCCACAAGGCACTAATCCCATTAGGCTCTTTAGTTATGATAAACGTTTCAATCGAAGATAATCAGCATGCCCTCTTGAATGTTGGCTCTGGCATAATAGTTAAGAAACCAATAGCCGACATCGAAGAATACTTGGAAGATTATCTGTCAAAGCTTCAGAGAGAGCAACTAAATACGCAAAAAAGGCTTGAGAGCGTTATGGGGAGCATCTCAAATCTACAAGTAGAGCTTAACAAGTTGCTTCAAAGAGCAAGGCAATAGGTGCGTGCTTTGTTTAGTAAGCTGAGGAACACGCTAAGATACGTTCTAGATACTTTAACTTCGAAAACAATTACTGAAAGTGAATTAGAAGATGTAATGTTTGACTGGCAGTTAAGGTTAATTGAATGTGATGTCGCTTTCCCAGTAGCAGAGTACATTGCCAGCGAGGTTAAAAAAGAAATAGTAGGCTTAAAAGCTCGAAGATTTGGAAGCGACATAGTAGATAAAGTTAAAGGTGCAATCAAAAATGTTCTTCTAAGCATAATAGAGAGTGCAGGTAAACTTGACTTTATGGAACTTGTTCAAAGTCAACGTGAGAAGGGTGTTCCTCTTAAAGTTGTTTTTGTAGGAGTGAATGGAAGCGGTAAAACGACTACTATTGCAAAAATCGCTTACATGCTTAAGCAGAAGAACATTTTAAGCGTCTTGGCTTGTAGCGACACTTTCAGGGCAGGAGCGCAAGAACAGTTAGCTGTACATGCAAAAAGGCTCGGTCTTAAAATGATTAAGCACCAATATGGAGCCGATCCTGCTGCAGTAGCCTACGACGCAGTTAACTACGCTGTTGCTCACTCTGTTCCCGTAGTCTTAATAGACACTGCCGGAAGAATGCAAACCGACAAGAGTTTAATGGATGAGCTTAGGAAGATAATTCGCGTAATTGAAGCTGACCTGGTGATTTTCGTAGGTGATGCGCTAGCTGGTAACGATGCACTAGTTCAGGCTGAGAAATTTAACGAAGCTGTTGGAATAAGCGCATCCGTAATAACAAAGGTCGACGCCGACGTCAAAGGAGGTACTGCTCTATCTATCCTATATGCAACTAAAAAGCCCATAATATACTTAGGTGTAGGTCAAAGTTATGAAGACTTAATTCCCTTCACGCCTGATTGGCTACTTTCCCTCCTACTCGGCAGCGATAGCAACTTCACATAACCTTATTAAGTGTACTATTCTGAAGTTTTTGTGGTGATGAAAACTTGTCCAAGCTAAAGGGTAGAGACTTCCTCACTCTACAAGACTTCACTTCAGAGGAGATAATGAAGGTACTTGAGTTTGCTAAGTATTTGAAGCTGAAGCATCACGCTGGTGAAATATACGTTCCACTACTTAAAGGAAAAGCTCTGGCAATGATATTTCAAAAGCCATCAACGAGGACTCGCGTGTCCTTCGAGGTTGCAATGCACCAACTCGGTGGCCATGCCCTATACTTAAACTGGAATGACTTGCAACTTAGACGCGGAGAAACAATTGAAGATACAGCAAGAGTGCTAAGTAGGTATGCTAATGGAATTATAGCCCGAGTTTACTCTCACTCCGACCTAGAGGACCTTGCAAAGGCCGCTTCAATACCAGTAATAAACGCGTTAAGCGACATGTACCATCCATGCCAAATACTCTCCGACATGTTCACAATCTGGGAGAAGAAGGGCAAGTTAAAAGGCATTAATCTGACATACTTGGGAGATGGCGCAAACAACGTTTGCCACTCACTTCTCATCGGG
>QMQZ01000022.1 GCA_003649145.1 Thermoproteota archaeon | reverse complement strand
GTGTATGGCGGGAGAACTCAAATTGCACCGGAGAAGGAGGATTACCTAGTTATAGACAAGATTCCCGATATTTTCCATGCAGGACATCTACACACGTTTGGATACCTAAACTATAGAGGAGTAATCGTTGTAAACTCTGGAGCGTGGCAAGAGCAGACTGACTACATGAAGTCTATGGGAATAAAGCCAGATCCAGGAAAAGTCACGCTTGTAGACCTCGCCAACAAAAAAGTTCATGCACTATTAGACTTTGCCAGAGAGAGAAGTATAGAAATGCTTAGTTCACTTAACACACTGTAGAGACGACGACTTAAATGCTGGAGGACTAGTTGTGAAAATACGTGACGTTGGGGAATGGAAATTAATCGAAACTATTTTTGAAGAAATTAGAAGGTATGAGTTTATGCCACTGCCATATGGTGACGATGCATCTGCCCTTCACGTACGTGAACAAAAAATTGTCGTAATCAATTCAGATATGCTTGTAGCGTCAACAGATGTTCCTCCAGGAATGACTTTTAGGCAGGTGGGTCGTAAGGCAACTGTAATGTGCATAAGCGATTTAGCTGCAAAGGGAGCTAAACCATTAGCGCTTCTTTTCGCTCTAGGGTTAAAGGCTGAAATGAAGTTAGACGACTTTAAGGAGCTAATTAGAGGACTTGATGAAGGAGCAAAGGAGTACGGCGCCTATATAATTGGTGGGGATGTAAATGAGGCATGTGACTTAATAATATCGGGCACAGCCATAGGTGTAGCTGACCACGTAATTAGTCGAGGAGGAGCAAAGGAGGGAGATATCGTCGCAGTTACAGGTAAATTTGGTAATACAGCCGCTGGATTAAAAATACTCCTCGAAGGCATAGATGCACCTAGCCCACTTAAAGAAAAAATACTGAAAGCAGTCTACACGCCAAAAGCACAAGTAAAAGAGGGAATAGCATTAGCACAAAGTACAGCCGTGACGGCATCCATCGACAGTAGCGATGGCCTTGCCATTTCACTACATGAAATAGCGTCGAGAAGCAAAGTAGGTTTTGAAATAAAAACACTGCCAATTTCTGAGGAAGCCGCTGAATTCGCTAGAATTCATAATATAGATCCATTTGAGCTCGTCTTCTATGGCGGTGAGGAATACCATTTAGTGGTCACCATAAAAAAGGAACTTTTCTCTAGAGCACGAAAAGTTGTAGAATCAGTGGGAGGACAGCTAATCCCAATAGGAGAAGTCGTGAAGGGGGATAAGGTAATATTTAAGAAAGACGACATCGAGAGAGTTATCGAGAAAAGAGGATGGGAGCACTTCGCGAGAAAATAGATTTGCTTAAGTGTCTATATGAAGAACGTTGATCGTGTTTTCATAATTGACGGATACAATGATGAGCCAGCAGGATTAGGTGTCCCTCCTTACTTAGACGTGTATGCTAGATATACAGCTGGAGCTATCTGGACATACAATAGGAGCATAGAAGTTTTCTACTATACAATTGATGAAGTAAGACAAAATTTCGACTTCATAATTAAGAAAGCTAACTCAGCACAGCTAGTGATAGTGATAGGAGGAATGATAGTCCCTGGAAAATACTTAGGTGGAAAACCAATAAAGCTGGAAGAAGCGCTTAGAATAGCTAAACTTCTCACAAAGCCCATAAAAGTCCTTGGGGGACCGGCTGCAAGATACGGATTTGGATTTGAGGGAGGAAAAACTCCAAAACTGATAAGGGAGCTGGAAGATTACTATGACCTAATAGTTAAAGGAGATTTAGAGATAGCCATTCACCAACTACTAACTGAAAAACTGCGCGTGGAAGCGGTAGACCCATACGCAAAAAGGGAGAATGCTCATGAAATAAGAGACTATGCAATTAAGGGGGCAAAAATAGTTCTAGATCATCCGAATTATGGCTTGAACTTAATATGTGAAATCGAAACTTACAGGGGATGCCCCCGCGTAATTACAGGCGGATGCTCCTTCTGCGCTGAGGTGCTGTACGGACTTCCAGACTTTAGACCAGTAAGAGATATCGTTGATGAAATAGAAGCATTATATCAATTTGGTGTAAGGCATTTTAGGCTAGGAAGGCAACCAGACATATACAGCTACATGGCTAAGGGAGTAGGAGAAACAGAATTCCCAAAGCTGAACCCTCCAGCTCTAGAAAAACTATTTTCAGCAATAAGAAATGTAGCACCAAATCTTAAGGTACTGCATATCGACAATGCGAATCCAGGTGCAATTGCTCATCATCCAGAAGAAGCTAGAGAAATAACGAAGATCATAGTCAAATACCACACACCAGGCGACGTTGCGGCTTTCGGCGTAGAATCAGCAGACCCAGTAGTAATAAAGGCTAACAATTTAAAAGCCCAGCCGGATGAGGCAATGAAGGCAATTGAGATAATAAACGAAATAGGTTCTAGAAGAGGTTGGAACGGCCTTCCGGAGCTTTTGCCTGGAATTAACTTTGTACATGGCCTTATTGGAGAGACAGTTCAAACATATCAACTAAACTTAGAGTTCATGAAAGAGGTGCTAAATAGAGGATTGCTAGTGAGGAGGATAAACATCAGGCAGTGCATACCACTTCCAGGAACACGCATGTGGAAAGTTGGAAACAAAATTATCAAACGACACAAGAGCATATTCAAAATATACAAAGAGAAAATGCGTAGAGAAGTCGATTTACCTATGCTTAAGAAAGTTGTGCCAACGTGGATTATTCTCAAGGAAGTTTTCACGGAACAACACGACGGCACAATGACATTAGCGCGTCAGGTTGGTTCTTACCCGATTCTCGTATGCATACCATTAAAGATTAACTTAAATCAGTTCATAGACGTAGTTGTCGTCGACCACGGTTACCGATCAGTAACTGGTTTGCCAGTACCATTAAAAATTAACCAAGTAAGTGTAGAAATCTTAGCCAAAATACCTGGAATAGGCAGGAAGAGAGCAGCTAAAATAGCAGTTAACCGACCAATAAAGAGCAGTGAAGATTTAATTAAGATTGTTAATGACGAAAAAATAGTTAAGAAAATACTGGATATTGCTGACTTCAGCTGAGAAGATAAATTCTTAAATGCTACCTCAATTAACAAATATGGGGCCCGTAGCTCAGCTTGGATAGAGCAACCTCATCCCTGAGGATGAGGCTCGAGCCGGCCTTCTAAGCCGGGGGCCGCGGGTTCGAGTCCCGCCGGGCCCGCCACTTCTAATGTAAATCCTCGCTAATTCTTAGAATTAAGTGGGGAGTGTAGTTGCGGACTATTTGACCTGCTAGGTCCAAAACGTAATTAGCTCTCTGAATTATGATGCAGTCGCTTGAAGCAACTACTTCTCCTGACGATAGTACTGCAACATCGCTTTGCTTTACTGCTTTCGCATCTCCAGTCAAGTTGAAATGCGGTAGTCGGCGACGAATTTGAGAAGCCAGTTCGCCACTTCGGCTTATAGGGCTATCTAAGAAGAAGAGTACAGATTTTGGCTTATAGCGCGACAAGAAGGACAATATTAAGTCTAATGCCTTCCATGTAAGTTCTGATAAGCGGTATTTGCCAAACACTGCTGAAACGTCACGTATAAATCCATCATCGCATTCAATTAGAAGTTTCCCACGAAGCGCACTTTCCACAGTTATTAAGACATTGAAACCGTCAACTGAGAGCACTTTACCTGAAACATATTCTGGTTTAACGATTTTCCTTTTATGCTCTCTAGCTTGATTTTCGTCGTATACCGCCCTATAGAGTATAGCTCTTTCTTCTTTTGAAAGACTGTATCTACTAGCAACAAAGTTTGCAGCCAGTTCTCGCTTATACCCTCGACTTAAAAGATATCGCATGTCAAGTATTGCATCTTTTAGCTTACTCATCGAGCAATTATAGGGGGCTACTCAATATAAATTGCAGGTCTCAGTGGCATTGCATGCTTAGCTCTTCCCTTCGGGTCTATGCGGGCAGGATCATCAGCACTAAATACAAGAACCTTTGCTCCTGTCTCTTTCTCTAGGAATTTTGTGGCATTTAGAAATACCTTGATTTCGTCGATTTTTGTATTTGCGCGCATATTACGCTCATCTGCTGTGAGGTTTATTAGGTCTTCATAGGAGTATTTGACTATCTTGACAGCTTCGCGCTCTTTGCCCTTCACATAGTCCTTACTCATTATTTCGCGCATTATAGCTTTGAAGTCTGTTACTTCCCTACTCATGAGCTCAGCGACGTTCAGGTATATGTTCCACTTCCAGTCTGGAGCCACGTATATTATTATTTTGGATGGCTTTACCTTGATTACGCGCATTATCTCGAGAATGTCGCTGAGCGTTTTTCTTACTAGAGATTCCGATAGCTCGATTTCATATGAAATTTCACTTTCATCTACTTCAGGCCATTTTTCAGTTGAAATGAAGGGTTCATGCCCTGTTTTCTCCCAAAGTTCTTCGCAGGTGAATGGTATGAAGGGTGCTAATAGGCGAAGCCACGTGTCTATTGCTTTAAGGACTACCTTCTTATTTACTGATTCAACTCTTCTGAGATACCATTTGAAGGCATTCCATACGCCGAAGAAAGCTTCGTGGAAGGCAGTTCTTGTCTTGAGAACACTTATATTGTGCGTAACTTTGGCAATTGCCCGCTGAAGTTGACTTAGAAGCCATTTATCGATGTCTTCAAGAGCTCTTTCATCGCAATTCATGGCCGTGGAGTAGATGTTAAGGACGAAGCGATAGAATGACTCGAGGTTTTTTCTAATGTCATTTGCATTTTTACTTCGCCAATCAGGGTCATCTAAATCTTCTGCACTGAATAATAGCGTTGCACGTATAGTGTCAGCACCATAGTTTTGAATTGCATCCCTTAGTGTTATGAATATTCCCTTGGACTTTGACATTGGCTGTCCTTCAATCATGAGCATGCCATTTACTCCAATAGCTTTAGGCCATAGGTGTTCCGGGAATATGGCGACGTGGTGGAATATGAAGAATGTTAAGTGATTAGGAAGGAGCTCTTTAGCTGAAACTCTTAGGTCAACAGGGTACCAGTAGTTAAATTCGCTCCTCATTCTGTCTAGGATTTCTTTGGATATTCCTGATTTCTGGGAAATTTCATCGGGATTTCCAATGCCGAGGAATATGTAGTCAAATACTTCGTCGGTTAAAGCTTCTGGAGTTACTAGACCTTCATTTACGTATTTACTTATGGTGTAAAATGCCATGTAAATAGTAGAGTCACTTAGGGTTTCAACAAGCCAGCTTGGATCCCATGGTAGAGGGGTGCCAAGCCCAGAGAATCTCGCGCAAGGTTTGTCTTCTAGCCAGTCAATAACCTCCTCAAAATTCTTTCTAGCTTCTGGAGGATAAATTGCCATGTTGTTTAACGCCTTTTTTGCCAGCTCTTTCCACTTTGGATCGGAGTATTTTAGGAACCATTGGTTTTCAAGTATTTTAACTATACACTTAGTTCCGCATCTGCAGACTACTGGCCTTGTGAGGTCATACATTATGTCGGCGTATCCTTTAGATACGAAGTCACGTATTAGACGCTCTTTCACCTCAAAGACTCTGAAGCCAGCGTATTCACCGCAGTTTTCCTTCAGCACTCCTTTGTGGAACTCCTTCTTGTAGATTATTTGAGTGGCTTCTTCAGCTTTGGGGTCGAGTTGATTTTTAACCTTGAGTTGATCAACTATTTCTATTGCTGGATAATCTCCGAAGCCTTCAACTGAGATTATTGATATTGGTTTTATTTCCTTCACTTTTTCAACATCTATACCGTACTTTTGAAGAATGCTTGGGTTCTCTATTAAGTCTCTGAGGGCTAGCCAATCATATGGGGCGTGGGCAGGTACGCTGTAGACTAGCCCAGTGCCATTTTCAGGGTCAACGAAGGGGGCGGGGAGAATTAGGAT
>QMQZ01000021.1 GCA_003649145.1 Thermoproteota archaeon | reverse complement strand
TCTACCTCCAAGCTCGAATCCTAATATTTCTTTGAAAAGCCTTACTCGCTTTGTTCTCCTCGCCCTTATTGAGGCTCCTGAAACTACGAGTAGCCCAACTTTATTTTTTTGCTTGTACTCTGCAATTTCGCTCTCCACTTTAACTAGCTCTTCTCTTACTCGATTTAGCTCTTCATTGTATACTCTCCTCATTCTGAGTAGCTTTTTAAGCCTCGTTCTGAGGTCCATGGCTCGGAATCCGAGTTCTATGATTTCCTGCTTTAATCCTAGTAGTATGAGGACTTTGTCGACGTTTTTTGAGGTTCTCATGAATGAGTCTACGTCATCGACGAAAATTAAGTCGAATTTCCTGTGAGAGATCTTCTCGAAGTGCCTTGGAAGGAAGTATGAGGTTGTTATGAGTATGTCGTACTCTCCCTCCGCTATCTCCTCGAGAGCACGCTTAGCTTTACTTCTAGTTAGAATTGAGTGGTACTCCACAACTTTTATGTCTAGATTGAGTTTTTCGATGAATTCTTTCACTTTAGAGCATACTTGGTAGGCAAGTAGGGATGTTGGTAGGATTATGTATGCCTTCTTCCTCTTCGATGCAAAGTAGATCGACAGAATTATTCCAAAAACCGTTTTGCCCATTCCTGTAGGAGCTATTATTGCGAAGTTTTTTCCACTTAGTGCTCTCTTACACCACGTTCTTTGAGCGCTCCAGAGCCTGCTTCCAGTAGCTTTTTCAAATAGCTCATTAACCCTTGCGACTTCCTCTTCTAGCTTAGCTAGGCTCGCGTATTTTTTCAAGGTCTTAAACTTCTTGAGTAGGCGAAGAGTGAACTTGAATTTTTCAACGTCATTTAAAGCGGATATTTCAGCTATAAGCTTGTCATCAGGTATGGGGATGCAGAGCTTACATGGCAACTTATTCTTAAGTCTTATATCTGCTATTTCCCCTCCACAATTGGGGCATCCCTCTTTGAATACTGCATGTACTCTTTCTTTCATAATCTCAAGGCTCTTAGCATTTTTACCCATTTATAAAGGTCCCGCCGTCAAGTTCATTGGTTTGTAAACGTCCTTTTATAATTGAGGTTGGGTGAGTTTAGTTGGGGTTCTACAGATGCGTAGTTGACTATGATAAGTGTAGGAATTGCGGCTTCTGCACTTGGCATGTTGATTGTCCAGGGAGAGATTCTTGTGTTGACTGCCAGGTCTGCTTTCTAGGGTGCCCGTATCAAGCCGTCGTGAGAGTTAGAGATCCTTCTGAGAGGAGCGAGGTTACTATAGTTGTTAATGGAGAGAAGTTTCAAGTTCCTGAGAGAATCACGTTGAAGCGTGCTCTCCAGCTTATAGGCTACCGCTTCTCTAAGCTGCCTGGGAGGGGAGACATCTATGCTCCATGTGAAACTGGGGGATGCTATGCCTGCGCAGTGTTGGTGGATGGAGTTCCCAAGCAGTTATGCATTACTCCCGTGAGTGATGGGTTGAAGGTTGACTTAGAAGGTGATTTTGAGCCTGTTAGGATTGTTTCTGGCTTTACTCCTCATCCTGTAGGTGGTGTTGGTACACCTTGGCATTTGAAAGGCGAGGGGAGGTATATTGAAGTTGCGTGCTTCGCTCATGGCTGTAATTTCCGTTGTCCTCAATGCCAGAACTGGGTGATCACTTACGGGAATAGCTTCACTCCAGTTTCTCCGAGAGAAGCTGCTGAAAAGCTTTCTCTACTTAGGAGAACTTATGGCGTTGATAGAATGGCGATTTCTGGCGGGGAACCCACGTTGAATAGGAGGTGGCTCGTCAAGTTCTTTAAAGAACTTAAGCTCTTAAATGCAGATGGGAAGGCTAGGCTTCACCTCGATACAAACACCTCTCTATTGACTAAGGACTATATCGACGAACTGCTTGAAGCTGGTGTTACAGATATTGGAGCTGACTTGAAGGCTTTAAGGTTAGAGACGTTCATGAACGTAACTGGCGTTGAAGATGAGGAGTTGGCTGAATTCTACTTGAAAACTGCTTGGAATGCTGTGAAGTACATTGTGGACGAATATTCGGATCGAGTGTTTCTGGGGATTGGCATACCTTACAATCCTGCTTGGATGACCGACGATGAGCTCTTCAAAATTGGATCTGAAATAGCGAAGATGGATCCTGAAGTTCAAGTATGTCTTCTAGATTATAGGCCTGAATTTAGGAGGATGAATATCCAGCGGCCGAGCTTTGAAGAGATGAAGAGAGCAAAGAAGTTGCTTGAAGATGCTGGGCTTCGCCTTGTCATTGCTCAAACTCACTATGGACATATTGGACCATAGCTAGTCTTCTGATGTTTTTATGGCTACCTTGCTTGGGTCGAGCTTTAGGGGCTTATAGCAGCGAGGGCACCTTCCACCATATCTTCTAATTATGTCTTGTGGGTTGGTTAGTTCATCGCCTCGATAGAACGTGAACCCGCATCGTTCACAATAAATTTTTATTGTCAAGGCTCTCAGCTGTTTAAACATAATAAGTATTAATAAGTTTTACTCGCACCCTCGCCTTTAATGCCATTAATTCATATTCGAGCTTACATGTGCACAAATGTGTATTGTTGGGTGCGGCGACGTGAAATGCTGGTATGTTTTATTTTCAATTATTTAAAATCGGAGTTCTTACTTTAATCATTGCTACTTTATGCTGTGCTGCTATCTTCTTTTAGCTGGATTTTCAAGTTTTTCGTTGAAATAATTTAGTATTAATTCGTATCTTTTCTTTCTATGTCTTGGCTTTGCGCGGATGCTGTGCCCGTGACTTCCTTTTTTGAATATGATGAGCCTGGATTCTTTGTCATACAGCTTTAGCGCTATGTGGAAGGCTGTTGATTGGTCTATGAAGCACCTATAGTCTTCCATACTGTGAATCAGGAGTATTGGGGTTTTAACGTTTTTAGCGTAGTATACTGGGCTTTGCCTGATGTAACCTTCTATATTGTCCATGGGCGTGTCGCCTATTTGGTCTGGGTCAAACCAGTATCCTATGTCGCTTGCCCAGAAGTCTGCTATCCAGTCGGCTATTCCATTTTCGGATACTGCCGCCTTAAACCTGTCAGTTTGCGTTACTATCCAGTTTGTCATGAATCCGCCGTAACTTATTCCTGTTACTCCAAGTCTTTCGGTGTCTGCGCTTGAAACTTTCTTTAGGAATGCTTCGACGACTTCCATTATGTCTCTGTAGTCTCTTTCGCCATAATGCCTGCGAATATCTGCAAATTCTTCGCTGTAGCCGTCGCTGCCTCTTGGGTTTGAGAAGAGGACGTAGTACCCATTTGCAGCCATTAGCTGGTGCATGAAATTCAATACTGGCCCGTATGCTGCCTTTGGTCCGCCGTGAATGAATACGACTACTGGGTACTTTTTATCTTCTTCTTTGTCGATGGGCTCTAAGTACCAAGCATCTACTTCAGCTCCATCGCTTACTTTAACTTTCATGTGATGGAGTTCGGAAAACTTAACTTCTTTTGAAAGCCAGTCATTGAAGTGTGTAAACTTCCTTATGCCTCCATTTTCGTACAAGTAAATTTCAGGCGGTGTTTTAGCGTCAACTTTGAGTAGAGCTATTCTATTGCTTTTCTTTGCAATGCTAAAGTTGTATATTGCAAATTCTCCTTTGAGAATGCACTCAATTTCACCGCTTAAATTGACTCTGTATAGGTTGCTGCGCCCCTCCTCGTTTACTAGGAAGTATATGTGCTCTCCACGCCATTGAGGTGGAGAGTAAACTCTGTATGGACCGAGCATGTCGCACGATATCGCCGGCCTCGTATTCCTATCAAGCTTTCCAGTCAAGTTTACTGGGTCAGATGGTGTGGCACTTGAAGTCACCCATATGTGGTTATGGCTTACTAGCCCTCTCTTCATGTCGCTTCCGTGGAGCACTAGATGTTTGTCATCTGGGCTCCACTCAACGCTTATGAAGCTGTATTTTGGCTCGACTATTTGGAAGTCTTCTCCTTTTTTGACGTTGTATATTCTTACTTCCGTGATCAGGGGTTTCTTCTTGTTAACTTTCCTAACGTATGCTATTTTTTCTCCTGAATTTGAAGGTGCAGCATATACAATGTCGTTTTCACTCGAAGTTAATTGCTTGTAGAGGCCTGACTCGACGTCTATTAGGTAAATTTGCCTTCTATACTCGTCGATGAATCCCGACCCGTCAAACCATGGTGGTATGTCCCAAATTTCTACGTAGTCACCGTCTTCATCGACTTTTCTGACTGGTGTTGGAGATATAGCTATTAGTTCACTCTCGTTGAGAAATCGAACTTGGCTGAATCCTTCCCTTTTCTTTGCGATGAGCCTCGGCTCTCCAGCTAGTACTGACAAGAATATCGCGTTGCCTTTTTCCTCCTCTTTAAATCCTCTCCTTGATGTAAATACTATCTTCTTGCCGCTTGGACTCCATCTTGGCGATTGGTCACCTTCTTCGGATGATATTGAGTAGAGGGTGTCGCCAGTCTCTACATCATAAAGTAATATTTCATAATTGTACTTGTTCTCCTTTAGATTTGGTCTTACAGTGACGAGTGCGAGCTTTTTGCCATCTGGAGACAATTGTGGATCAGCAACATGTACTATCTTGGAGAAATCATCAATTTTGAGGCTTCTCATGGTGTTTTAACCCTCACGTCTGGATATGTGCCTAACCTAAATTAAGAATTCTGATTTGGTATAGGCTCTTCATAGGAGTACTATAGGTTTGAGAAATTGTTATCTTATGTTTTCAGCTACTTATCACTGTGATTAAAATGGTTTACAGGATTGGTATGTTAACTATAGGGCAGTCTCCGAGGACCGATGTAGTGCCAGAAATATCGTCAGTTCTTGGTGAGGAGTTTGAAGTAGTTGAGGCTGGGGCCCTCGACGACTTATCCGATGAGGAGATAGCTGCAATTTCTCCTAGGCAAGGTGAAACTGTTTACGTTAGTAGGCTTAGAGATGGGCGGGAAGTGAAGATTTCCAAGGAGAAGTTGATTCCGCTTCTTGAGAATAAAATTAAATTTTTGGAGAGCCTGGGCGTTGACGCTATTGGCTTGCTCTGCTCGGGGACTTTCCCGCCATTTAAAGTTAAAGTTCCACTGGTTAGGCCTGAGCCGATATTGAGGGGTCTAGTTGAAGCTTCCATCTCAGCTAATCAGGTTCTAGGAGTTATCATGCCTTCAAGCCTCCAGATAAGTATGGGTTACGAGAAGTGGTCTAGTGTATTATGTGAGAAGATCGTGGTGGAAAGCGTTTCACCCTACATTTCTGAGGAGAAGAGGTTTAAGATTCTAAGTGGAATTGCCTCGAAGTTTAGGAGGGAAAACGTCAAGTTGGTAGTCATGGACTGCATAGGCTTCTCGATGAGGGATGCCGCTTTCTTCAAGTCGAAGTACTCAGTTCCAACGCTAATTCCAAGAGTTCTACTCGCATTAGGCATTAAGGCTCTTCTCGCGAACGATAAGAATATGGGCTAGTGTTTCAATTAAACTTCGGGTGTATCTAAATGGCAGATGAGGACCTAGAGCTTGAGCTGCTGAAGTTGAGAAAGCTTGCTAGGCTACAGAGGTTAATGACTTCCAAGAAGAGTCAGCCGAAGCAGAAAGACCCTATGGAGATTTTAAGTAAGATGCTTGTTGGTAGGGCGAGGGACGTTTTGAAGGCAGCTGAAGCGCAGTACCCATTAGCTACTAGGAAGGTTGTTGAAGCTCTAGCCAAGTTTATTGAGGAAGGGAAGATTAAGGAGCCAATCAATGGCTATGCCCTCTACAAGTTATTCTTAGATTTAGGCATGCCGGTGCGCATGCCAATTAGAATTTACTATGAGAAGAAGGGTGAGCGCAAGCCTCTAAGCGAGCTTTTTAAGGAAGATTAGGTTGGAAAAGCATAATTTTACATTTTAAGCTATTAGTCTGC
>QMQZ01000020.1 GCA_003649145.1 Thermoproteota archaeon | reverse complement strand
TCACTTGGCAGCCAAGCTCCTTCTTGATCATGTTGATCATCGACCCCCTCCTCCCAATCAGCCTAGGAACTTTAGTTGGCGAAATTTCAAGCAGTCGCCCGCCTGTCAGCTTACCATAACCCTTACCCTTAGTAGTAAGCATTGGATTCCTAGTCTTGTCGAAAACGATGACTTCACCTACGATCACATCTCCGACGTCAAAATACTTCCTAATATTCTCCTTAGCAGGGTCTATCGGCCTGGGTAGAGCGTCTACTACTTGGAGAGTAGCAGTGTATGGCGAATTAATGTCTACTTGCCAGCTGGTTGGAGAGTAGTCTGTTATAACTCCAATGACTACGTCGCCAACCTTAGGCATGTAGCAGCCTTTCAATGCAATTACGCTGACAACCTTATTCTTAATTTCAGCTAGGCCTACTACTGCAGAGTATATCTTGTCGCCTTCCCTGTACGTGTTCGGCCCAGCTTCAAACCGGCCTTCAGCCAGTAGCTCACCTGGAAGAACTAGCTTCCTCCTATCGACGTGAACTGTCAAGCTACTTCCTCCCCACCTGCCCAACTATCTCAACTTGAGCTTCACCCTTCGAAATCTCATTCACTTTAGATATGAACGACGGCTGAAGCCCAGCTGGCATCTCAACTTCACAGAGCCAACTTCCATCTGAAAGCCACTTAGACTGCTTAATTGAACCAAACCTAGAGACAACTCCATAAGCTTTACCAGCATAAGCTGGCGGAAACTTAACTCTAATTATTACATTAGCAATTTTTAGGGGGAGAACGGTTCTCAAAGCCTTAATAACGGCAAGAGCCTGCTCCTCGGCATCCTTGAATGGGTCGATTGGAACACCAACCTCCTCCATAGCCAATTCGATCCTCTTAGGAGGATGGGGGAGGCCAGTTCTAGGGTCAACGCAGTTTCTAGAAATTATACTAATTATCTGCCTCTTCTTCGCCTCAATCAGCTCTCGCCTCTGCTCAGCAGTTAACTGAAGCTCACCTTTCTTTACAATGACCTCGGCAATCTTGTATACATCGTCAGTCCCAAAAACCTTTAAAATAGAAGCCTCTGAAGCCTTCAAACCCTTACGGGCATCCTTATAAACTATATCGCTTATCAGCATCTCCCTCAAGTCTACAGGCTTTCCAGACTTAAACTTCCAAGCCAAGTCAGGGTCAACCAGTATCTCGAAGCGCTCACCTTTAAAAAAGTACCTTGCTATAACCGCTTTTTGCCCACTCATAGACATCACCCAGTAAAACTACTCGGAAGTTACCTTCTTAATCCACTCGGCGATCTCCTCGTTAGTTAACTTCCTAAATCTCCTATCCTTAACAGAAGCAACCCCGATCTCAAGCTTCTCAGGCTCAAGAGCTCCCTCAACGACAGGCATCAAAGCTTTTATTGCAAGTATGATCGTCTCCTCAAGAGTTAAGTTTGGATTATAATTCTTCTCTAAAAATTCAGTTACAGGCTGGCTTCCAGCTCCAATAGCTCTAGCGTAGTAGCCAGCGTAAGCTCCGCTAGGCTCGGTCATAAATAGCCTCGGCCCATTTCCATCTACGCCTGCAATGAGTAGTGAAACTCCAAATGGCCTTACTCCTCCATGCTGAGTATATAGCTGCATTAAATCGCTAATTCTCCTAGTCAAAACCTCAACGTCTATAGGTTCATCATAAAGCAGCCTATTTATTTGAGCTTGAGTTCTAGCACGATCAATCAAAACTCTAGCATCTGAAGGTATTCCAGCATAAGTAATACCAATATGCTCATCAATCTTGAAAATCTTCTCTATAGAGTGAAAATCAATTAAAGGAAACAGCTTCCTCTTCTCAGCTATAAGTACAACTCCCTCAGGGCACTTAAGCCCAAGAGTAGTGAAGCCTTTTCTCACAGCCTCCATAGCATACTCAACTTGAAATAGCCTGCCGTCAGGGGAGAATATCGTAATAGCCCTGTCATAGCCCATTCCAGGCGGTGTAAACATTTAATTCACCTCCAGCACTAACCTCTGGTTAAATCTAGTTACTTTGAAAATCTTTAAAGCAATAAGCTTTACGGCATAAAAACTAAATTTCGCTTAGACAACTCCAAAGTAAACTGAAAAGTAATTTAGGAAGTAGCAGGTCCCCTTAAATAATTACGTTCTTAAACCACATAGCAAGCGGACCGCAGATAGCTTTCAAACCATAAAACAAGTCGTTTAAGTGTTTGGGGTCGGTTCGTCGCGAGGACTTCATTCTCCGCCCGAAGTCAGACATGGGACGGCTTCTTCATCCCCCACATCTAGACCTCTAGGGAGGCTATTAAGTATTTCTCTAGCTTTTCTAAGAGTACCAGTCACCTTAACAACGTGCACGAGAACAGGTATACTGTTAATTTCACTAATGATGGCCAAAGCAGCCCTCAACTTCACAACTGCCCTATGATTACACCTTATTATGCCGCGCATAAGGCGGTCATCGTAATCTATCAAGTTTATATGAATTGAAGCAGCACCAACCTCGCCGTAAAGCTTCAACGTAGCGTCAAAAATGTGCCTCAACAACTGCAACTTGCTAAGTTCAATAGGCTTAGGAGAGTGTATTTCGAATATTAAGTATCTATTTCTCCATTTTCTCACCAAGAAATTCACCCTTCCTTATCAATCTGACTCCAGGCATAATATAATATTCACTCAGCTTCTCTCTATTCTTTAGAACCAGCTCTAAAGGTATTTTTGAAAGAGACTCTCTTGCCTCATACTCCGTCAAGCCTAGTAGGGTAGCTAGAGCAGCCAACTCTCTAGGAGCTCTCATTTCATAGATGCTCGTAGCTCCACTAGAAAATATTACTGGCAAATCATATCGCTTAGCCATCCGCACATTTTCACTGAGAATCCTAATAGCCTGTATTCTTTCACTTGAGCTCCTAGCCCTAATCAAGTCGATCAAATTAACCTCCAAGGCAGACTCGCCACTTAACGCTAAGGCAGCCTCAGACTTGTCGAAGAAATTCTCTCTCCAACTCTTAGCAGAGAAAATTAGCAGGTCCACCCTCCTATCCCTTGCCGCCAGCCTAGCGACATTAATGTTTCTACAGTAAACAGCGATTACTTCAACTCTCCTCCTAAGCTTCCTCAAAGCACTTTTAAGCAGCTTAGGAGACTGCTCATATAAGTCAGCTCTAGCCACCAAGTCCACACCATAACTCTCGAAGATCTTCCGAATGTCTGGTAAGAGATCGATGTTCTGGAGGTTGAAGTCAGCTAAACCTATAGCCTTAAAGCCAAGGTGAGACGCCATCCTAGCAATTTGGGATGGGGAGGACTTACCACTAGATAAACTCGACTTAACGTGGAGATCGACAAACCGCCTTTTAGGCAATTTCAGCCCTCACTCTTCAACAAGCCCAATTCTCTACAAACTTTCATAAGCTTCCTCTTATTCTTAATCGAAGTAAATGAAAGAGAAACTTTAATCACTTCACCACAGTTCGTCAACACCAAATTTCCTCGATAAGCCTCATCCTTACTAAACCTCATGTAGAAAGTCTTAGCTTTAAAAGTCCTCAAATCAAATGTAGATTCCAGCAGCTTCTTGTCCAAACTATCTAGCTTAGACGCGATGTGCTCAACTACATCCCTAATCATACCCTTATCTCTAATCGTAATTCTCATCACTACCACTGGATTACCATAATACCCGCGTAGAACTTCCTTAGAAAACTTCACGCTTTCCCTCAAGTGGCTTGGCAGCACAGCCAGCATCGCATTCTTAACTTTATCTGGATCCTCAGTAGCGTGAGAGAAAGCTTCAATTTTAATTTCACTTATTGGAGGAGCTTCCCTATGCGGCATGAAACCATCCTACTGCTTCTTCCTCTTCCTTCCAGCCCTCTTGTAAGCAGCTCTCCTACTCGGCCTAACTTTTACAGCTCTCTTACCCTTAACAGTCAGCCCTCTTGACTTCCTCCCAGCAGGAGTCAATCCTCTGAAAACTCTGCCTCTCTGGGATGGATTTGTAATCCAATTTATGTCAGGGTCATTTTGAATCGCTGGGTGATGAGGATCCACCAAAATCACTTCAAACCACTTATACCGCCCGTCTTCTGCAACCCAATAGCTACCTAGAACCTCGAGGTTTGGAAACTTCCTAGCAGCCTTCTCCTCAGCTACCCACTGTAAGCTCTTTTTGGGAGTATGGCCATAAACTCCCATTCTCTTGGGCCTTCTACCGCTCCTGGGGCGAGGCTTACTCAAACTCCCCTTCCTAACTCTAACCCTAGCTACAACGAAGCCCTGCTTCGCCTTATAGCCGAGCTGCCTAGCCCTATTAATCCTAAGAGGCTTCTCAACTCTCACTACTGTAGGCTGCCTTCTCCACTTAACTAATCTCCACTTCATCAGCTCAGCTAAGATCCCCTCTCTAGGGCGCTTCCAGAGAACTGCTAGATACTTATACACTGCAAGTTCACTCCTTAACCTCAATGCTTCCCCTATTAGGCTGCATTATGCATCATGTAAGCCGACTATAAAGTTTTTCTCTTAAAGTAGTCAATAGTCTTATTTGCCAAGATCACTGCAGCAGCTCTCTGCGCCTCAACCGTCATCGCACCTATGTGAGGCGTAGCAACTACATTTGGCAGCTTAACGAGCTCTAGCTCCCAAGGCTCGCTTGGAGGCTCATGTTCAAAGACGTCTAGGCAAGCACCGAGTAGCTTTCCACCCTTAAGAGCTTCAAGCAATGCCTTCGTGTCTATAACTGCACCCCTGGAAGTGTTCACTATAACTGCATTTGGCTTCATCAGTGCGAGCTCCTCCCTCCCAATCATGTGGCGGGTCTTAGGAGTTAGCGGGACGTGTATTGTTATGATGTCAGCCTCGCTCAAAACTTCACGAAAGCTTTTGAATTCAGCTTCAAGAGCCCTCTCAACTTCAGGAGAAGGCCTATAGACATCGTAGTATATTATGCGCATTCCAAAGGCTTTAGCTCTAGAAGCAACCTCCCTCCCAATTCTACCTAACCCGATAATACCTAAAGTCTTGCCCTTCAGCTCAAATCCCAATGCTTGACGCTTAACCCACTTGCCCTCCTTCATCGACTTGTCGCAGAAAACTATTTTCCTATATAAAGCAAGGAGAAGTCCAAAGACTAGCTCAGCAACAGCCGTGCTAGGGGCCTCGGGGCTGGAGAAAACCTTTATTCCCCGCTCTTCAGCAGCCTTCAAGTCGATGTTATCTAGCCCAACTCCAGCTCTTCCTATAACTTTAAGCTTCTCAGCTGCATCAATAATTTCCCTCGTAACCTTAGTTCTACTCCTAACTATCAGCACTTCGTAGTCTTTAACCTTAGACTTCAGCTCCTCATGAGTGATATCGTAGGCTAAATCCACTTGAAAGCCATTAGACTTTAGGAGCTCAATTCCATCTTCATGAATTGGGTCAGTTATGAGCACCCTCATACTTCAGCACCACTCACGTCTAAATCTACTTCCTAAGCTTTTTTAAAGCTATTTCAGCAGCTCTACATATAGGCTCAATGGCGTCAGCAACTGGAGGGCTATAGCATGTGTCAATCGAAGCTAATGATTCAGCATCCATGCCGCATGAAATTGCAGCAGCTAACAAGTTAACCCTTTGACCCACAGCTTCACCTCCAACTATTTGCCCACCAATAAGCTTGCCGTCATCAGCATTAAAGACAAGCTTAACAGTGATCTCCCTGGCGCCAGGGTAATACTCAGCTTTAGTCAGCCACTTAACCTTCCCCACAACTACGCGTATCCCCTCTCTCTTAGCCTGCTCTAAAGTCAGCCCAGTAGAGCCAACCTCACAGCCAAACACCTTTAGAACTGTAGATCCCAAACTTCCATGAAAACGTAGTGAAGCTCCAGAGGCATTTGCACCAGCAACTTTACCCTGACGATAAGCAACACTACCCAAAAGCGG
>QMQZ01000019.1 GCA_003649145.1 Thermoproteota archaeon | reverse complement strand
GTTGAAGGGGTGGTTGCAGGCTATGTTATTGCTTATTCATGTGACTCATCTATTGGTTATATCGACGAGCTGGCTGTGCATCCAGCATTTAGAGGTAGAGGTGTAGGGTCGGCTTTACTGCGACGAGCTGAGCGTGAGTTAGTTATGCGTGGAGCAAAGTTCGTCGAGTTGAGTGTCAAGTCAGGCGACGTCAACGCCTTGAACTTCTACTTGAAGAGAGGCTACGTCGTTACAGGCTTAACCTATAACTTGAATGCTGAAGTTTGTAAGCTTAAAGTCGATAGTCAATTAGCACCATTCAAGTGCAAATCTCAAGGCAATTTGAAGGGCATCGGCAAGTTGACGCCTATCGTTTGGTGGAGTAGGTTGACGTGGCAATTTGACCATAAATTAAGTGGTGAGGTAGGCAGCAGACCCTTAGCAATTTATGATGAAAAAGGCGTTTTAGTGAGCTATGTTGAGTACAGCATAGATGATGGTGAGCTTTACGTAGAGTATGCTGCAGTTAAGGATGTCGGTGACATTTCGATAATCAAGCGTTTGGTCGGCGCATTGAAAGTTGAGGCTGAGGGACAGGGATTGAGCAGAGTTTACGTGTCAGTGGACGCGAGTTACGATGATATTGTCCGTGAATTTCTGTCATCAGGCTTTAGGCTTTTTGAAGTTGAGTTTCGAGCGCAAAAGAATTTACTGTCCTAGGCTGCTAGTGTGCTTGGTGGTAGAGCGTGGAGAAGCCTTCGAGAATTGAGAGGCTGGCGAGCGCTATTGAGGATAATGGCATTGACGTTGCAATATTCTTCTCGAGGGAGAATCTATGCTACTTGACAGGAAACCTCATAGACTATGCAGCTTCACTGTTGACTTCCAATGGGGAAGTCGTAACTGTCTGCTCATTCCTAGAATATGAGCGTGCTAAGGCTGAAACCTGGTCTGATGAAGTTGTTGCATATCTGCCATACGACATTTCTAATCCACCGCCTCAAACTGTGAAGAGTAGGAGTTTACTGGATGCTGTTTGCAAGGTGGTTTCAGACCTCGGCTTCTCGTCGTCAACTATAGGGTTTGAGGCAGACTACCTCTCAAGAAGTCTTTCAGAGAAGCTCTTCAAGGGGTTGCCTGAAGCCGAGTTTAAGGACGTTTCAACTCTAGTTTCGGAGTTCAGGCAAGTTAAAGATAGTAGTGAAGTTGAAAATATCAGAAGGGCTACGAGAATACTGTCGAGAGCTTTCAGATCTGCAGCTGATGCAATCGAGGTAGGAGTTAGTGAAGTGGAGGTTGCAGGTGAAGCGCTTAGAGCTATGATTGCTTCGGGTGGATCTGGAATATTTAAGATGCCGATTGTAGCTTCAGGTTACCGCTCTGCTCTACCTCATGGGAGAGCATCGTCAAAAGCCATTGAACGTGGAGAGCTCGTAGTTCTAGACTTCGTTGTGGCGTATAATTGGTATTACGGTGACTTGACTAGAGTTGCAGTTGTAGGCTACCCATCTAGTAAGCAGTTGAGGTTGTATGAAGTTGTTGTTGAAGCTCTTGAGGCTGCCATTTCATCGATAAAGCCTGGAGTAACTTGCGCAGAAGTTGATAGAGTTGCTAGGAAAATTATTGCTAAGGCTGGATTTGGAGAGTACTTTATTCACTCAACTGGTCATGGAATTGGACTGAGCGTTCACGAGCGTCCGAGGCTCTCTTCGACTGATAGCACCGTGCTCAAGCCTGGAATGGTAGTGACTGTTGAGCCTGGCATATACATTCCTGATTTAGGCGGTGTTCGAGTCGAGCGAGATGTGCTTGTGACTGAAGATGGAGCTGAAGTGCTGGACAACTATCCAATAGACTTGATGGTGACTTAGCTCGACAGCATATGCATATAATTTTATACGTCATTATTGATGGTGCATATGCAGATGATGTCTGCAGCGTCTTTTTCATCTATTAGCTTGACCAGCTTAATTTGAGAAGATTGTGCAAGTCTTCTTAATTCGTTGGCTGTGAACAGCTTTTTCATTCCAGTGAATACTAGAGTTCCATTTTGATTCAACTTTTCCTTCAATTCTCTTAATGCCTTCTCTGGGTTTGGTGTGTTTTGTATCAGTGTTATTGCGAGGGCGAGGTCGAATCTGCCTTTCTTGACTGGGATGTTCTCGACGTCAGCTAGGATTAGTGACGCATTTACTTTTCTATTTAATCTAGCTTTAGCTATTTTGAGCATTCCTATTGAGATGTCGATTCCAACTATGTGCTCGCAATTGTCGTGTAGTTGTTCCATTAGTAGCCCTGTTCCGCATCCTGCGTCTATCACTTTCTTATACTTTGCCTTCTCTAGCTCTTTTAGGATTGCTTCGTATTTCCTTCTTTGCTCTTCGCCGTAGAGCTCGTCGTATGATGGCGCTGTTGTGTCGTACTTTACTTTCACTTGCCTTTTTGCTTCCAATTGCCAGCCTCCAATTTTAAATTTCGTTGCTCTCAAATATTTAGCTGTGATTGAGTTGTCTGGTGGTAGGAATCCTGTTGAGGTTGTTGTCAATCCGCCTTTAAGTGAAGCTGTAGCTTTCATTAAGAGGGCTATTGAGCGTAAGAAGGTTGCGCTTATAGTTGGGTTGTGCCGGGTTGACTATAAGGGTAGGGCTTCCTCTACGCTTGAGTTTGGTGAGAGGATTGTTATTCTCAAGGTTGATGGGTCGATTCAAGTTCATAGGCCTTGGGATGTGAATCCAGTTAATTGGCAGCCTCCAGGCTGCATATTCCACGTAGACATGACTAAGGATGAACTGTTGAGAATTAGAGCTGTTAGGAGGAGTCCTCACGAAATTGTCGACGTCTTCTTTAAATCTGTGTACTTATCTTCAGCTTTAGATCTCGTTGATGAGGGTGAGTTCGCTTTATACGCGTCTGAGCACGACATGCAGAGGGCGATCCTTCTTGAGCCCAGCTTGCTTGAGGAGGGCTTTAAGATTATTAGTTATGAAAAGCCTGTTGAGCCTGGCTTCATAGACCTGTACGGCATAGACTCTGCGGGTAGATTTGTGGTTGTTGAGTTGAAGCGTAGACCTGCGGATAAGGATGCTGTAATTCAGCTTGCAAAGTATGTTGAGGAGGTTAAGAAGAGGAGCCCATTTAGAGAGGTTCGAGGGGTTCTCGTTGCTCCAGACCTCCACAGGGGTGTGTTGACGTTGCTCAAGTCTTTGGGTTTGGAGTTTAAGAGGCTTGACCCTAAGAGGTGCGCTAAGGTGCTTGAGTCTAGATCTAAGGATTACAAGTTGACGAGATTCCTTGGTGGGAAGCGGTAGTTAAGCTTCTGCCATGGCTATCTGCTTTATTTCGCTGTGTAGCTCCCTTATTACGTCCATGTAGTCTATTCTTCCCTGCTCTACTTCGTCCATCATTCTCTCAAGTTTCCTAGTAGTGTCTTCTGAGACGTACTTTTCAAATGAGCTTTTCAGGTAGTCATATACTGTTTTGCCGAGTTTTGTTGCTACGAGCTTTCTTCTGGGCGTTAATATGACGTACCTCCTCTCTAGGAGGGTTGAAAGTATTTTCGCGTATGTTGACGGCCTTCCAATGCCCTTATCTTTCATAATCTTTATCACTTCTCCCTCCGTGAATAGTGGGAGTGTTGGCGCTCTCCAATGCTTTACGTCTTTTACTTTTACATTTCCTGGCTTTACCTCTGGCACAAGGTGTACTGGTTGGATTAGTGTGAATCCTGGCTTTATGATCTTGGTGTATCCCTCGGACTTCACTCTCCATTCTAGGACTTGTATTTCTGCCTCTTGTTTAACGAGCTTTGCTGGCGCCATTTGACTTGCTATGAACCTGTTGAATATTAGGTTGTATAGGGCGAGGTGCCTTGGTGTGAGCCTCTTTGCTAGCCTTATTACTCCGAGGGCTATTAGGTTTCTCAGTCTTCCAGCGTCTATTGGCCTAGTTGGCCTGATGCATTCATGCGCTCCTTCCTTGCCCCAAGTCCTTGGCTTTGCGTATTTTTCTCCCCACTTGTCGTTGATGTAGTCTTTTGCTATTTTCATTCCTATGCCTGATACTCTGATGCTGTCTGTTCTGTGGTATGTTATGAGGCCTACTTCGAATAGGTCTTGGGCTAGGGTCATGGTCTCTTTTACGCCTAGCCTCAACCTTCTCGAGGCTTCTCTAAGCATTGCGTCTGTTGAGAAGGGTGGGGGAGGATTAACTTCAACTTCTTCGCGTTTTACGTTTAATATTTTGCAAGTTGACTCTTTGAGCTTTTCGATTAGCTTGTTTAGTTCCCTCTTCTTCGTTTTAGGTATTATGTGAGTTATTTTTAAGTTATTTTCAAGCGTGATTTCGAGGTGCTCCATTAAGCTTTCTCTTGATTTCTTGGTTCTCTCAACTATCCATCCTAGTACTGGTGTTTGTACTCTTCCTGCTGATAGGTCTCTCCTCTTGAATTTGTCTTGCACTTTTCCGCTTAACTCGAATCCTATCCACCTGTCCTCGATTCTCCTCAGTATTTGGGCTTCTACGAGCTTTATGTTTATGTCTCTTGGGTTTTTGAGCGCTTCAATTAGTGCTCTTCTAGTTACTTCGTGGAATTCTATTCTCTTGATTTCTCCTGTGTATGGTGCTAGTGCTTGTGCTATGTCCCACCCAATTTTTTCTCCTTCAGCGTCTGCGTCAGTTCCAATTAGCACCATGTCTACCTCTTTCGCTATTTCCTTTAATGCTTGAATGACTTTGCCCTTGTCTTCAAGTGTTCTACCGCAGAAGGGGCACTTCTCTATTGGGTCTGAGAACTGCTCATTGCATGCTCTGCACCTCTTTATGGTCGAGTATACTGGTATGAACGTTCCATTAAGTGGCCTCACGCCGTGGAATCCTTCTCTAGTTACTAGGTCGAATATGTGCCCCATGCTGGCAGTTATGCTTAGTATGTAGTCTCCAGTGCTTATCTCAAATACTGTTATGCCGTTGAGCTCTCTTTTGAATGGCTTTCCGAAGAACCTTGCGATTGTGCGCGCTTTGCTTGGAGATTCGACTACGAGTAGTGCTGTCTTAACTATGTCTTTGAATTCTGGCAGCACTCTTCCTTCGCGGAGCTTTCTTATGGTCTCTCTGTCCTTGTCTACTTCGCGTATCACTTCTCTTAGCTTTTCTCTACTTAACTCTATGAACTTCACGTCTTCTATGTACCATTTCAGCTCTCTAACTAGTCCGTTGAATGCCTTTTCACTGTCAACTATTACTATTGCCAGTCCTTTGGATACGCCTCCTGCGTACATTCTTGAGGTTCTTCCTGAAGCTTGTAGAAATCCTACGACGTCTGGGACTACTATGACTGGCTTATCCTCTCCTTCAATTGACAGGTATGGGCTTTCCTTGATTTTCCTCCTTATGTTTTCTCTGCTGAGGAGTTCTCGTAGGAAGTTTGCAGTTTCAATGAATAGCTCCTGCACTCTTCCTATGAATCCTTCTAGCTTTTCGCCTGCCTTTATGCTTTCAACTATTCTCTCTACTTCATCTCTCCTGAGCATTCCTGAGAATCTCCTGAGGTCTGCAATGTACTTGTCTATCATGTCTGCCTCTTTCTGGGTTTCGACGAAGTCTCTCAAGTTTGCTAGTAGTATGATCGCTCTTGATGGCCTGAACTCCTCTATGTCTAGGCTTATCTTGATTTTTGGCACTCCGGCGAAAATCGCGTATCTAACTCTTTCAGGTAGGTCGATTCCTCTGGCTAGTGGGCTTCTATAAGAAGCTATTCCTACTAGGACTTCGTACTCTCCCTTCCTGTACTTCTCTAAGATTTTGCCCTTAGTTCTCTCGTACGTCGTCACTTTTATGCCGCTTGCTTCTAGTGCTTCAGCTACTTTCTTGACGTATGCTGCTCCCTTGTCCATTGGAACGTAGATTAGGCCTCCTCCTCCGAGCTCCTTGACTAGCTCGACGACCTGGTCGACTACGTTGCTTGCCTTCGTGTACATGTCGGCTATTTTCCTTACTC
>QMQZ01000018.1 GCA_003649145.1 Thermoproteota archaeon | reverse complement strand
CCAACAATTTCATCACGTACCCCATCTACTTCAATTATTACTCTTACTTTTGCTCCTCTCTGAATAAGCTTCTTTAAATCATCTGAAAGATGCAATGCCCCCCTATCTGCACCTACAACTATAATGCAGTCTCCTCGAGGTGTTAAATGCTCCTCTCTTGTTATTTCAAAAGTTGTTTTATGAAGTGCTCTAATGTTTGGGTGTCCATGACCCCTTATTATTTCTTCCGCGGTTCTCACATACTTTTATACCCATGTTTTATTCAATTATATTTTGTGTGCTCTATGTCAAGTGGCAAGTTTGCTAAAGAAAGAGAACGATTGGTCAATAAGTTAATTCAAGAAGGTATTCTTAAAGACCCTAGAGTTATTAAAGCGATGCGCAGGGTTCCAAGAGAGGAGTTTGTTCCTGAGCGTTATAGGCAACACGCGTACATCGACTCTCCCTTGCCCACACTTAATGGTCAGACAATTTCTGCTCCTCACATGGTTGCGATGATGTGCGAGTTACTGAAGCTAGACGTCGGACAGAAAGTGTTAGAGGTTGGCACTGGTTCAGGTTATCATGCGGCAGTTTGTGCTGAGATTGTCGCTCCCTCTGATGTTGACCCCAAGTTATGGGGTCACGTCTATTCCATAGAGCGTATTCCTCAGCTTGCATCTTTTGCTAGAAGTAATCTTAAGAAGACGGGATATGATGATAGGGTTACTGTCATTGTAGGTGATGGAACGCTTGGCTATCCTCCTGCAGCTCCTTATGATAGAATACTTGTAACTGCTGCAGCTCCCAGTATACCTAAACCGCTTATCGAGCAGTTAGCGGTGAATGGTAGAATAGTCGTTCCCGTTGGTGGATCATATTACCAAGAACTGGTTGTTGGTGTTAAAATTTCTGCAGATGAGATTAGAACGTACAGTGCTGGCGGCTGCGTTTTTGTACCGTTAATTGGCAGATATGGATGGCGTTTTTAAGCTAGATTAAATGTTAGCGCATTTTAAACCAGCGCTCTAAACTAACTTGTTTGCGCTGCTCTTCAAATGCTTTCAAAGCTCTGTCAAGGGCTTTCTTAACTCTCTCAACGGAGAAGTCATGCTCCCTACATAGGATGGTCATTACTTCCTCTTCGTTAGGTTTTCTCCACTCCAACTTATAATCTTCCGAAACTTGCGGCTTCAAAAATACCTCTTTTATAGCACTCGGCTCTACTGGAAATGTGGCTCCTCTCAATTCTCTCAATGCCTTCTCAAGGGAGCCATGCATTTTAATTAGTCGCAGTGCAGTTTTAGGTCCAACTCCCTTTATTCCCTCTGGATTATAATCTGTGCCAATAAGTATTGCTACATCGACTAACTGCTCTCTTGAAATGTTCAAACCACTAAGCACTCTGTCTAAGTAAATGACTTCAGGAGTTATTTCGATGTAAACGTTCTTTCTAGGCAGCTTTCTCCTACCTGATATTGTCAAATTTCTAACTAAGCGAGGAGCTCCGAAAAGTAGTGAGTCGTAATCTTGACTTACGGCAGCCCACACATCTCCCTTTTGAGCCATGTATGCTGCTTGAGCTTCTCCTTCAGAAGGTGCTTGAACCCAAGGCACTCCCAAAGCGTTGAGCAACCTCTTCGCGTCGTTAACCATATCTTCCGTCAGTTTTGCTGTTTGCTGAGCGTAGATCCTAGCTGCTTCTAAGTCTCCTCGCTTTAACGCTTCTTCATACTTTATTGCAGCTTCTTCCTTGAGCTTCTTTCGCCTCATGATTTCAATTTCTTTAATTTCTGGCGGCGTTCCATCGAACACGTAGACCGGCTTTATACCTAGCTCAATGAAGTTCACAGTTCTATAAAATAGCCCACTTAAGTGGCTCGTAATCCTCCCCAAAGAATCTTTTAGTGGCGTCCCATCAGGCTGCCGAATTATTGATAAGAATTGATATAGCGCGTTATACGCGTCAATTGCAAGTGCTTTCCCTTGGAAAAAGCTCATGTTAACTTGCTCTACAGCTTTTTCCGGAATTATATCTCTCAGGTTTACCCCCATTTTTAACCTCCAGTTGATAGCAGATTCACATTTCTTAATCCCTTTTTCGTCACTGTAACCATAATAACTCCCCAAATTTCCAGCTTCATTAGTGCTTTGTTAAATTCTCTAAAGGAAAGTCCATTGAATCTCTGCTTTAGGGCGTCAAAAAGCTCGTCATCTCTCATGGCTTTTCTCCTCTGCAATATTGTGATTATGGCTGTTTCTAAGGGCTCCGAAGTCCATATGGAATTTTTCACCATTCTCCTCACCTAAGTGAATGTGAGTAATCTCGGACGCATAGGTCTTATTTGCTTATATCGCTCAGTCCATTTCTTATAGTATTGAATCATGTCTTCAGTTATTGATGGTCTAACCCTCTTGAGGGCTGCTTCGAAGTGTCTTTTTGCTACCTTCTGAGCATTTATGTCTTCTCTCAATGCTGCCATGGCTGCCTCTCTGCACACTGCCTCTAGGTCTGACCCTGAATACCCTTCTGTAACCTTTGCTATTTCCTCTAGATTGACATCGTCAGCTAGAGGTACATTTCTCGTATGGATCTTCAAAATTTCCAACCTTGCATTGTAGTCTGGTGGCGGGATGTAAATTATCCTGTCAAATCTGCCTGGGCGTAGAAGTGCTGGGTCAAGGATGTCTGGGCGATTTGTGGCACCTATTACGACCACGTTTTCAAGTGAGACTAGACCGTCCATTTCTGTTAGTAATTGGCTAATTACTCGTTCTGTAACTCTCGAGTCTCCATATCCAAGTCCTCTCATTGGTGCTATTGCGTCTATTTCGTCTAGGAATATTATTGCTGGTGACGCCATTCGTGCTTTTCTAAATATTTCTCTAACTGCTTTTTCAGACTCTCCAACCCACTTGCTCAGGAGTTCTGGCCCCTTTACGCTAATGAAGTTAGCTTCACTTTCAGTTGCAACTGCCCTTGCAAGTAGTGTTTTTCCGCATCCAGGAGGCCCATACAGTAGGATACCCCTAGGAGGTCTGATGCCCATTCTCTTGAATGATTCGGGGTATTTAATTGGCCATTCAATGGCCTCCTTAAGCTCCCTCTTCGCTTCTTCTAGTCCGCCAATATCAGTCCAGCGTACATTGGGCACTTCTATGTAGACTTCACGCATTGCCGATGGAGTTATCTCCTTAAAAGCCTCCATGAAATCTTTCATTGTCACTTGCAGTTTCTCAAGAACTTCCTCTGGAATTCTCTCTTGTTGAAGGTCGATTTGCGGGAGGTATCTTCGCAAAGCTTTCATTGCAGCTTCTCTGCATAATGCTGCTAAGTCTGCCCCTACGAATCCGTGAGTTATTTCTGCTAGCTTCTTTAAATCTACATCCTTTGCTAGTGGCATGTTTCTAGTGTGTATCTGCAAAATTTCATAGCGACCCTGCTTATCAGGCACCCCTATCTCAATTTCCCTATCAAATCTCCCTGGGCGTCTCAGAGCTGGGTCAAGTGCATTCGGCCTGTTAGTGGCCCCTATTACTATGACGTCTCCTCTTGCTTCTAAGCCATCCATAAGTGCTAGTAGCTGTGCGACAACTCGCTTCTCCACCTCTCCTGTAACTTCCTCTCTCTTAGGTGCGATTGCATCTATCTCGTCGATGAAGATTATCGACGGTGCATGCTGCTTAGCTTCTTCAAATACTTCTCTCAACCTTTGCTCAGACTCTCCGTAGAATTTGCTCATGATCTCCGGGCCATTTATTGAGATGAAGTGCGCATCTGTCTCATTAGCAACTGCCTTTGCAAGTAGTGTTTTTCCGCATCCAGGGGGCCCATACAATAAGACTCCTTTTGGCGGGTCAATTCCCAGTCGCTTAAATAGTTCTGGGTGTTTTAGTGGCAACTCAACCATTTCCCTTATTTTCTGAATAGCTTCTTGCAGCCCTCCTATGTCTTCATAGGTTACTCTTGGAACTCTAATCTCTTCAGCTGGCTTCTCTAAAATGATCAAATTAGTGTCTTCTGTTACGAGCACAATACCTGCTGGCCTTGTCAACACGACTGTAAATGGTATTGCCTGCCCCAAAACAGGTATGAGTACAGTATCCCCTTGAGTAAGTGGATAATCATACAACCTCTTCTTAACGAAGTTTACAAAAGCACTATCAACTGTGATCGAAAATGATGAGGGTGCTAACTTCACCAATGAAGCAGGACGAGCACTTGCCTTCCTAATAGTAACTTTCTCTCCAATACTCACACCTGCATTTTTCCTAATCAAACCATCCATTCGAATGATTGTTTCATCTTGATCTTCAGGGTAAGCCGGCCAAACAATCGCTGCAGTCTTCCTTTTACCCTCGATCTCAACTATGTCTCCAGGATTTACTCCAAGTTTACGCATTACGTGCGGGTCTATTCTCACCTTTCCTCTGCCGACATCTCTTTGCCTAGCCTCCGCTACCCTAAGCTGTATTTCTCGTCTTCTTGTTGCACTATTAAAAGACATTAATTATCACCTCACTAGATACGTCTACCTTAAACTTCTCTAGTTAATGTATATACTTTATGGAGGTTGCTCTCAGTTACATCATCCTAGTTACGTACTCAACATCAACTTGGCTGACTGAAGGAACACTTGAGATGGCCTCTTCTATAATTGTCGTTCCACCTTCACTTTGTTCAGGCATTACAATAGCCATTTTCAGCGCCTTAAGTCCAAAGGCTATAGGCTCCTCTGCTGTCTGGGCAATTCTGACACCTTCAGGTAGTGCTGCAGCTATCTCCTTAGCCATTTCTTCCAAGTTGACATCAGCCTCTTTGGGATATACCTTAACGATAACCAATACTTTCCCCATGCTTTTTCCTCCTTATGGGCCTTCAAATCCACACTTTGGACACTTATAAGGATTTGCTATAGACCTACAGCGCCTACATCTCCACATAATTATTTCTCCGCAGTTGGGGCATGGGAAATTAACGCCCTTTTCTCCAGGTACTATAGGGCTCTTGCATGAAATGCATGTTGGTAATTTAAGTTCCTCTGCAGCCATTACCTTAAGCCCTCCAAGTCTTGATTCAGTTTACATATCTAAAATAAAAGCTTTCTCTCATGACTTGTAAGTACTGTGCATGAGGGAAGCAATGTTCTTTAGCATGATATTCCAAAATCATAGATAGCTATGAGCATGGAAGTGAAGCAAGTCATAGTAGTGAGAAGTGACATCAAGATGAGCAAGGGGAAGCTGGCAGCTCAAGTCGCCCACGCGTCAGTAAGTGCATCTGAAGAAGCGCGAATCAAAAACCCCAATTGGTGGAGGCTATGGTTTTCTAGTGGACAGAAAAAAGTTGTTTTAAAAGTAGATAGCAAGGAGAAGCTTTTAGAACTATTCAAACTTGCTCTCTCATTAAACCTGCCTGCAGCTTTAATTGAGGATAGGGGGTTGACTGAGCTGCCTCCTGGAACGATAACTTGCATTGGAATTGGCCCTGCCCCCTCTGAACTGATCGACAAGGTAACTGGCAATTTACCGCTTCTTTGAGGTAAGACCTTGATTGTTAAAACCCGTTCAGATCTGGAACGAGAGTTAGGATTGGAATACTATGTGACAACCTCTCCTCCAATCCGCGGGAAAATTCGCTGTCGCTATGAAGACTTCATTGTAGAGGAGGTTCTACGTGACGGAACGGTAATCACTATTGATTCATGTGAGAAAGTTAAAATTCCTATAAGGGGGCCTGGCAACTACATTAGGGCTATTCTTGTTAAACGCGGCTGCGACACATTATCAGCAGTTTACCTCCTGTCAAGAGCTTGTAAAGTACCATTTCACGCGATCTCCTATTTGGGGTTGAAAGATGCTAGAGCCCTCTCTGCACAGCTCATAAGCATTAAAGACTGTAAAGAACCCTCAATCCTCCTTACAATCAAGAAAGGGAAAGTGGAAATCGCTAAGTATGTTCGATCTCCTTTGCCGCTGAAGCGCCATGAGCTGTACGGCAATCGTTTCACCATAATAATT